>JAFYUD010000066.1 GCA_017549665.1 Clostridia bacterium
CAGCAGTCCTCGTAAGGCTCGATTGAAATATCGAATGTGTCGATTTTTCTTGAAATTTCGATGATTTCGTTCTTATCCATACCGATACAGGGTCTGAAAACGGGAAGCTCTGCTGCAGCGTCTGTACAGCGCAGTGCCCACATTGTCTGTGATGCAACCTGACCCACGCTTTCACCTGTTATAAGAGCACCGCAGTCTTTGCTTTCTGCGATTCTTGATGCAATCTTCATCATGATTCTTCTCATGGTGATTGTGAACATATCCTCGGGCGAATTGTCTCTGATAGCTTCCTGAATTTCTGTGAAATGAACCGTATAAAGGTCGATTCTTCCGCTGTAACGTGCAACTTTTTTAAGAAGTTCATGCACTTTCATTTCAGCTCTTTCGGAAGTATAGGGAGGTGATGCAAAATGAACAGCTGTGAGCTGAAGACCTCTTTTTGCCATCATCCATGCAGCAACGGGACTGTCGATACCGCCTGAAATAAGCACGCATGCATTACCGCCGGTGCCCGTAGGCATACCGCCTGCACCCTTGAGCTGATTGCCGTGAATGAAAGCGTGACGGTCACGGACTTCAACTGTGACCTTTACGTCGGGATTATGCACGTCAACCTTAAGATGATGAAATTTTGACAGCAGGAAGCCGCCGACCTCGTTACATATCTGAGGTGAATTGAAGGGGAATTTCTTGTCCGAACGCTTTGCTTCAACCTTGAAGGTCTTTGCAAACATAAGCTCGTCGCTGAGATACTCAAATGCTGTCTGCTTGATTACGTCAATGTCCTTTTCGCACTGTGCAGCTCTTGAAATACCAACAACACCGAAAACGTGCTGAATAAGGTCAACAGCCTTGTCGAAGTCGATATTCTCGTCAACAGGCTCAATAACTGTTGTTGACTGTGAACGGATGAACTTGAATTCACCTACGCCGTGACGAAGACGCTGTCTGATGTTCTTGATAAGTATATCTTCAAATGTGCGGCGGTTGAGGCCCTTGAGGGCAAGCTCACCGTCTTTTAAAAGTATAATTTCCTTCATGTTTTTATCTCCGTTGAATTTTATCGTCTGATTCGTTTTACTATGCTGTCAACAGCATCTGCAAGCTGATGCATTTCGTCGGCAGTTGTATATCTTGAAAGGCTGACTCTTACAGCCGAATCAATAAATTTAGGGTCAAGACCGATTGCAGTAAGTACCTCACTGCGATGACCCTTTTTGCAGGCTGAGCCTGCCGAAATATAGATTCCTTTTTCGCTCAGGGCATTTACCATTGTCTGAGAGGGAACGCCGAGAACGGACATATTGATTATGTAGGGAAGTGAATCGGGGGATGAATTTATATGTACGCCGCCGATTTTTGTGACTTCTTTTATAAAACCGTCACGGATGCGTCTGACTTCCTCATATTCACGGTTAAGGTCGGGCAATACTCTGACAGCTTCACCGAAGCCGATGATTGCCGGCATGGCTTCAGTGCCTGAATATAATCCCTTTTCCTGTCCGCCGCCCACTACGTGAGGCTGTATCTGCAGACCTTTTCTTACATAGAGTGCGCCTGCACCCTTGGGACCGTGAATTTTATGTGAGCTTACGGTCATAAGGTCAATTCCTGCCCTTGCGGGTGAAAGGGGGATTTTGCCGAATGCCTGCACTGCATCAACATGGATAAGTGCCTGCGAATTTGCTCTTTTAACGGCTGTTTTAAGCTGATTTACGGGATTGATTGTTCCGATTTCATTGTTTACTGCCATAACTGAAATCAGCACAGTGTTCTGATTTATGGCATTCATCAGCTCAACGGGTGAAAATGCGCCCTTTGAGTCAGGTCTGAGTCTGACAATTTCGTATCCCTGAGCTTCAAGCTTTTTCATGCATTCGCTGACACTCGGATGCTCAACAGAGGTTGTGATGATACGGTTACCCTTTCGTCTGTTTGTACTGACAGCGCCGAAAATTGCCGTATTGTTGGCAGCTGTGCCGCTTGATGTGAAATATATTTCATCCTTGGAGCATGACAGTGCATCTGCAAGATAGCCTCTTGCTTTTTCAAGTGCCATTGATGCTTCAATGCCCTTCTTGTGCAGTGATGAGGGGTTGCCGTAATTGTTTATAAGCATATCCGTCATCTTTTCGGCAGCTTCACGGCAGACTCGTGTGGTGGCACTGTTGTCAAGATAAATTTCCAAAGGTTTCAACTCCTTTATATGTATTGATACTGAAAGCATCAGTACATTATATGTGGTGAGTCATTGACTGTTAATCAGAAGAAGCAGGGGTCAAGACTGTATTCGGGAAATTCGTTGTAAAGATGTGAAAGGTCGTTAAGATAAGCAAGCACGGTGTCGATACCGTATCTGCCCGTACCCTTTTTGAAGAAGTAGAATTTCGTAACGCCCGTATTCAGGAAATGAGGATCAAAGATAACCGCATCGGGGTCAAGTCCCATTATGTGATGGCAGAGGAACGTGTTGAATGCAGCGTGTGCGACGATTGCCACCTTCTGTCCGCCTGAGTGACGGTCACGTATGTAGGTTATAGCATTTTTTGCTCTTTCAAGCTGCTGAGCATCACTCCAGCCTGAGGTGAAGCTGATAAGTCTGCCGCTTTCGCTGTAGCCGTCAGCCATTTTTACGTGAGGAAACATCTCCTTTGCCTGCTCAAAGGACATTCCGGGCCATTCCTCTTCCTTGCCTCCGTTTTCGGAGAGAAGGGGGTGAATCTTTAACTCATGTACGCCGTTTTCAGGCTGTCTTTTTGTGATTTCGGTTGCAGTCTGTAAAGCTCTTCTCATTCCGCTTACATAGATTTCGTCAAATGCGTAATTTCTGAAGCGTTCGCCGAGAAGCTCAGCCATGCGCTGTCCCTTAGGGGTGAGAGGTACGTCCTTATAGTCAAAATCACTCAGTCCCTCCATTGATTTTCCTAGATTTCCGAAGGTCTGTGAATGTCTGATTATGTAAAGCTCAAGATCGATTTCATTAACTGCCATGTCTATCACATCCATAATTTGTTTTGAATAAATATTATAACATAATATGTTCTGTTAAGCAAGAAAAATAACAATAATTTAAATGTAGAATTTACAGTTAATATTCAACACCGCAGGTGTTCCGATGATTGTAAATTGTTAATTCAGAAATATAAATTCTGATTTAACTGTTGACAAATGAAAAATTTGGGGTATACTATAATTAGCACTCGTAATACGAGAGTGCTAATATTGTTAAAAAGGTGAATTCAATGAGAAAAAAGCAATTCAAAGCAGAATCAAAAAAATTGCTTGATATGATGATTAATTCTATTTACACTCATAAGGACATTTTCCTTCGTGAGATTATTTCAAACGCCAGCGATGCTATTGATAAGCTGTATTTCCGTTCGCTTACGGACAATTCCGTAGGTCTTGAGAAGGATGATTTCAGAATCGTTATTTCTCTTGACAAGGAAGCAAGAACCGTCACCGTTGAGGATAACGGCTGCGGTATGACAGCAGAGGATCTTGAAAACAATCTCGGTACAATCGCAAGAAGCGGTTCTCTTGATTTCAAGAAGAATATGGATGATAAGAGTGATGTTGAAATCATCGGTCAGTTCGGTGTTGGCTTCTATTCAGCATTTATGGTAAGTGATAAGGTTACCGTTCTCAGTAAGGCATTCGGCAGTGACGAAGCAAATCTCTGGACAAGTGAGGGTGCAGAGGGTTACACAATCGAGCCTGCAGAAAAAGCTCAGGCAGGTACAGTTATCACTATGTATCTTAAGGAAGATACCGAGCAGGATAAGTATTCTGACTATCTTGAAACATATCGTATCACATCAATAATCAAAAAATATTCAGACTATATCCGTTACCCCATAAAAATGGACGTTTCCATGACACGACCCGTTGAGGGGGCTGAAAATGAGTATGAGACATACACTGAAACAAAGACTCTTAACAGCATGATTCCTATCTGGAGAAAGAATAAGAGTGAAATTGAAAAGGAAGAGTATGACTCATTCTATAAGGATAAATTCTACGATTATGAAGCTCCCGTAAAGGTTATTCACAGTAAGGTAGAGGGACAGGCAACATATGATGCACTTCTCTTTATTCCTAAGAAGGCTCCTTACGATTATTATACAAAGAATTTTGAAAAAGGACTTCAGCTTTATTCAAACGGTGTTCTTATCATGGATAAATGTGCAGAGCTTCTCCCTGATTATTTCAGCTTTGTAAAGGGTCTTGTTGACAGTGCCGACCTTTCGCTGAACATTTCCCGTGAGGTGCTTCAGCACGATTATCAGCTTAAGCTTATTGCAAAGACAATTGAAAAGAAAATCAAGGCAGAGCTTAACAGCATGCTGAAAAAAGACAGAGACAATTACGACGAATTCTTCAGGGTATTCGGTGTGCAGCTCAAATACGGCCTCTATGAAGGCTTCGGTGTAAACAAGGAAACACTTCAGGACCTTATCATGTTTGTTTCTTCTTATGAAGACAGGCTTTCAACTCTCAATGAATATGTTGACAGAATGAAAGACGGACAGGAGAGTATCTACTATGCCTGCGGTGAAACAAAGGCTAAGATTGATATGCTTCCTCAGGTTGAGGCTGTCAAGGATAAGGGATATGAAATTCTCTACTTTACAGACAGTGTGGATGAATTCGCAATTCAGATGATTCATTCTTACGAAGAGAAGCAGTTTGTAAATGTCTGTGCAGATAAGCTCGACCTTGATACAGCTGAGGAAAAGGAAGAACTAAAAAAAGCAAATGAGGATGCAAAAGAAATTCTCGATAAGATGAGTGATGCAATCGGTGATGGTGTAAATTCAGTACGCTTTACAAATTCACTGAAGAATCATCCGGCTTGTCTTACAAGTGAGGGTATGCTTTCAACTGAAATGGAAAAAGTCCTTAATGCAATGCCCAATGCAACAGGCGTAAAGGCTGAAACTGTGCTTGAAATCAATATCAATCACCCCATTGCTGAAAAGCTCAGAACTCTTGACGACGAAACTCTTGCTTCTTATGCAAAGATTCTTTATGCTCAGGCAAGACTTATCGGCGGACTTTCAATTGAAGACCCTGCCGAATTCAGCAGTCTTATCAGCTCTCTTATGGTTTAATATTATCAACGGCAGATTATTCTGCCGTTTTTTTGTTGACATTATAATTTGTGTATGATAAACTAAATTTATAAATAAGAATGATAAATTTTATGCTTATTGTTCATTTTGCGGAGGGAAGTTTATGAAGAAATATATATCTTTTTCAAAGAAAATCCTTGCAGTCTGTCTGTCTGTTTTTCTTGCGGGGTCACTGATATTACCTGTCGGTGCCGCTTATGATGACAGAAATTACATTATCGACAATCCTTACGAGGAAATTGACTGGGACACATGGGGCGATTACAAAACTCAGCTTCATTCCCATACAAATGCAAGTGACGGCTTCCTTACACTTCAGGAATACGTGCAGGCGCATTACGACCTTGATTATGATATTGTTGCTCTTACAGACCACGGTACAATAAACAAGGGCTGGAATATCGAGCCTGAGCTTATTCCCATACTCCGTCTTGTAAAGTATGAGCGTACACAGATGGCTGATGTTATTCCTCTGACAGAAGCTGAATACGAAGCTTACACTCAGGGTACTGCAGCATCTGAAACAAGAACACATACAAACGGTATGCTTGATGTACCAAAGGGTATTGAGCTTAACTTTGCAACACCCGTTGCAGACTGTCATCTGACAGGATATTTTTCAGATTACGGTCAGGGCTATGCAGGCGTTTACGGTGACTACGAAACACCTTCTGCAGGCGTAATGGCTGATGGCGGTATATCCTTCCTTTCTCATGTGGGTGAGTATGTATATACAGATAAGGACTCAGCTGATCATGTAGGGCAGAAGGTTGATGAATACTACGCAAATAAATTTGCACGACTCTTTATCGACTATGCAGGCTCTTCACTGGGTATGGGTATCAACAGCGCAACAGATGCGCATACACGCTGTGACAGAATCCTTTACGATCAGGTGCTTCAGAAAACTATTCCCAACGGCGTAGTACCCTGGTCAAATACATTTGCAGATTCTCACAATATGTCTGCTGTCAATGATGCATATACAATGACATGGATGGAAAACTTCACAATGGAAGACTTCCGTGAAAGCCTTGAAAAAGGTCAGTTCTTCTCTGTTTCTCATTATTCAAACGGTGTTGAACTCAACGGTATGGAAGAAATGCCGGACTTTGATGAACAGAAGGTTTATGACGAAAAGCTTTATCTTCTTGATAATACACCCAATGTCACACATCTTACAGTTGATCAGGAAAATGATACAATCACAGTTGAAGGTGAAAACTTCAACATGCTCACATG
>JAFYUD010000067.1 GCA_017549665.1 Clostridia bacterium
CTTTAGTTTGGATGCAGAACAAGGCAAAAAGCACAGAAATCCTTGTCGGATTTCGAGCATTTTTAACGTAGTTATGCGCCATAATAATGAATTTTATGGCTCAACTTCCTTACGGAGTGTCGCCCAAGGGGATTTTTTTAAATTGTAATTTCTTCACCAAGCTCCAGTGAATATATAATTGTTTCTTTTACCGGTATTTCAAGCACCTGCTCCATTGCCAGACGGTACATCTGAAGCTGTCCTGAATAAGCAGTGATGAATTCCTCTCTTGTTTTTGAACGGTCAGTTTTCCAGTCTACAACCGTAGCAGTGCCGTTTTCTGCAAATACCATATCAGCTTTGCCGAGAACAAGGATTTTTTCATCTTTTACATTTTCGTCTGCATCGGGTATTGTGTCAGAAAGTGAAATTTCAACTGTGAATTCCTTTTCCCTGTAAACTGCATCGGCATTACGGATTCTTCTGCAAAGCTCAGAAACCATAAACTGCTCCATTTTGTCAAGTCTTATGGATTCAGCCTGCTTTTCATTGAGAATATGCATATCAACCATGCGCTGACATTCAGCCTTAAGGTCGGTTGCATTGAAATCAAGATTCTGCAGGAAAAGATGGTTTGCAGTGCCTACTTCTGCAGGACTGAGCTTGTCACCCAGTGCAAAAGACGGCTTTGTCTTGCCGAAATATTCAGGCTTGAAAATATGATTTTCAAATTCGGATGCAACTCTTTTCGGTCTTGCATCGTCGGGAAGAATATACGGATACTTATAGCTGCATTTTTCGTTCAGTGAAGCAATAATTGCTTCGTCTGCAGTTACTGTATCTGTGATTACCGTTTCGTTTTCTGATTCTTCAGGCTCTTTTATTACGACCTTAAGAGGACTGTCAGCTTTGCTGTAGAATTTTTCAACCATCACATCCTTCAGCAGATTGTGCATATCGGGATGATTGAGATAGCCCATAAGAAGCCAGTTTTTGTAGGAGTTCGCCTTGAGCACAGTGCCGGGAGACGGCTTTCTGTCAAAGGGGACTTCTGCACATATATTTTCAACCGTAGCTTCAATGTTTTTATCGGAGGATACGGCAATGAGCTTTTCCTTCGCACGGGTCATGGCAACATAAAGGACTCTGAGCTCTTCGGAAACGGTTGCATTTCTTACGGCAATTTTTGAAGCAGCATGAGCAATGCTTGAATATTTCTGCAGCTTTTCGTTGTTGATCACAACCATGCCCACACCGGCCGCAGTGCTGATTATCATGTCGTCAGCCGCATCCATCAGATTGAATTTCTTTGCACAGTCTGCAAGGATTACAAAGGGGAACTCAAGACCCTTTGACTTGTGTATGCTGTAAATTCTGACAACATCAGCTGACTCTGAAACATCGTTTGCTGCAGGTGTGTCAGAGCCTTTTTCCGCAAGTCTTGAAACATAGCGCACAAAGCCGTCAATACCTGCAGATGATGTTGATGCATATTCAGATGCAACTGTACAGAGCATCATCAGATTTGTGTAGCGCAGATTTCCTTCTGACATTGCGCTGACAATTGCAGGATAACCTGTCATATCCATAAGTGTACGCACGAAAATGTCAAAAGGCATGACGGCAGACATACGTCTGTATTCGTCGATGTCATCAAGAAGCTTTTTTGCACGGCTGTTGTCTGACTTTTTAAGGCAGGAATACATATTTGCATATCTGTCGGGAAGCTTGAATTCAACAGCATCGTTGGCAGTAAATCCGTACATGGGTGAAAACATTACTGCCAGCATTGATATGTCATCTGTGGGATTGTTGATAACCTTAAGAAGCGACATGAAAACATTGACTTCAAGCGCATCAAAAAGACTTGATTTTTTCTGACATGAGCACTGAATTGAATATTTCTTCAGTGCAGATGCGTAAGTTTCAGCCTTGTTTGAGGGACTTCTCATAAGAATGCAGAAGTCTGACGGACGTGCATTTCTTACAGCACCCTTGTCATAAACGGGAGTTTTATCCTTTATCATACGGGCAATGATTTCTGCAATGTAATCAGCTTCGCACTCATCACTGTCAGTCTTAAGGAAATGAAGCTCCATGCCTGCGGATTTATCCTCATCGTATCCCTCACCGTAATAGAGTGCATCCTCAGCAGTATAATCCATTTCACCTGCTTTTTCACTCATAAGACGGTCAAAAAGAAAGTTTATATTATCAAGTACACCCTTACGGCTTCGGAAGTTTTTACCCAGAATGATTTTAGCCGGATAATTTGCACCGTCGTAATTGCCGAATTCCTTGCTCTTGCGTACAAAAATCTCAGGCATGGCAAGACGGAAACGGTAAATGCTCTGCTTGACATCACCGACCATAAACATGTTTTCGTCTTTCTTTGAAATCATGCGGAAAAGCATATCCTGAGCTTCGTTTGTATCCTGATATTCGTCAATGAGAATCTCACGGTAACGGCTCTGCAGAATGTATGCAAGAGATGTCTTTTCGATTTTCCCGTTTTCAATTTTTGCAATCAGCTCAAGTGCCTTGTGCATTGTATCGGAGAAAGTATAGCTGTTATGCTCTTTTTTCAGTTGCTCATAATTTTCTGCAAATGCTCTCGTTGCGCTGATAAGTGATTCAATAACGGGTCTGAGCAATCCGTTATCGCTGTTGAAGCCCTGAGTATCGGTGCAGACAGATTTGCGGATATTTTCGTAAATATCCCTTGCTTTTTTATACTTGTATTCAGCGGAAACCTTTACGGGGTTGTCTGCATAGCCTCTGGGGGCACGGGGGAGTGATTCAAATGTATTGTCGGTGATATATCTGTAAATATCGTCCCATGAAGACTCTTCTATTGTCTTTCTGAAGCCCTCAAGAATTTCATAAGCACTTTCTGTGGGTGCGGAATATTTGTCCTGAATCACATCATCATAAGTAATATCAGTAACAGCATTTCTCACAAGGTCAAGTGCATGGTCAACAGAAACAATTGCATCCTCAAGTATGATTCTGCCCCAGACAGTGTCCTTTACATTGTCGCAGCTTTCATACATCCGGGCAATATTGTCAAGCCACATATCAGGAAACGGATGTGCAAGTGAGAAATTATAGAGCTTTATAATCTTTTCTGAAAGATTACCGTCATCCCTGCCGTA
>JAFYUD010000068.1 GCA_017549665.1 Clostridia bacterium
ATAAAAATTTCTTCATAACAATTTCTCTCCTTATCCGTAAATAATTGTTGTTATGCTGTCAGCGGGACACTCAACAAAAAGTTTTGCATTTCCGCTGTAAACAGTCTGAAGCTGTGCGTCTGCGGTGGAAGTGATAACCTCCATATTTCCGAAGACCTTACCTGTTGAAATGTTGGTTGCATCACCGGTATTAACGATGATGAATACTATCTTTCCCTCAGGAGTTTTGAATGCGCAGGTCTGATAATCAGTAAGAGCGATATCAACACCTAAAAGTCTGCTGGGATTTGTATAGATTCTTGTGCTGCCTGCAGGAATATACTTTGAGAAATGAGCCATTGCATAATATCTTGCAGGAGTGTAAAGCTCTGTGAATGCATCATCGGCAACAAGAAGACCGTCAGAATATTTTTCTCCGTCCTCACCGATTCCGTAATTATTCACACCAACCCATGCTGACCATGAATTTGCGTTTGAAAGTGAAAGATCCTGAGCAATAACCTTAGCTGTAAGAAGCGCACCTTCAAAATCATAGATGCTGTGTGCACAGGGCAATTCGCACCATTCTGTCATATCAACACTGAAGTCTGAATATTTCTCAGTGATTGTTTCACCGAAAACTGTTTTACCCCAGGAATTATCGTCACTCCAATAGCTGTGATATGCAAGAGAGCCGAGCACCTCACGGATTTCAGGATCGTTATAAAGGTTTTCAAAATACCATTCAGTAACTTCACCGATTTCTCCGCTTTCAGGTCCCATAAGCTTTACGTCAAGTCCGCTTGCCTTAAGCTTCTGAGCAAAGACTCTGAAAAGTGCCACAACCTCTTCTTTTTCGTAATGGCAGCCTTCCTGTCCTACCCAGTCACCGCCCCATGACCACTGAGGCTCATTTACGGGACTTATATACTTGACGGGGACACCCTTTTCAATAAAGTACTTTGTGATTGTGATAAAGTAATCTGCATAAGCTTCATAATTTTCAGCAGGAAGATTTGAAGTATCTGCTGTATAGCTGCCGCATGCAGAGCCTGAAGCTGTCATTGAATAATGAGGTGAATTTGCAAAAAGAACAACGGTATCGATACAACCGTATGAAAGACACTTGTCAAGCATTGCCTGAGCTGCCGCATCACGGGTAAAATCATACTCATACTCACCTGTTGCTTCGTTATAAACATAAAAGCTTTCAGAAGCTCTTGAGCCGTGAACACGTGCTTCGGGATTGTCTGCCTCACCGCCGCCTACATTGTAACGGTAGATTGTAAGACCAAGTCCGTCCTCACTGTAAAGAGCCTTTGCAACATCGTCAGCATATACGGAATCTCCGCAATTCTGTGCCCACCATGCTGCTGATGCACCGAATCCGCTTACAGTCTGATACTCAACGGATTCGTTAACCTCAACAGTAATACTCTTATTGACAAGATACTTGTAATTACCGCTGAGAGGAACAATGATCATATTGATTATTGCCAGGAATACACATATAAATTTAGATAAAAAAGACATATCATACCTCCTGTCTATATACATAAATAATAATACTACAATAATACCAATAATGCAAGAAGTTTCTTTGTATTTTTATACATTATTTCACAACAAAATGCTTGTAAGCACAATTCTGCAGTGGTATAATTCTATATAGCATTTTATAAACGGAGATAATGACATGGCAAACAAAAAAATAACCGGTCATCTTGCCGCACTTTTTACCATTATCGTGTGGGGCACGACCGTAATATCATCAACAAAACTTCTTGAATCAGGACTTTCAACGGCAGAGGTAATCATCTGCAGATTCCTGCTTGCATTTGTGCTTCTCAACATCATTTATCCGCCCAGACTCAAATTTGAAAATATAAGGCGTGAATGCATGTATGCAATAGGCGGTCTTTGCGGCGTAACGCTGTATTTCTTCCTTGAAATTATTGCACTTGAATTCACAAAGGCTGCAAACGTCAGCGTTATTTTTGCGACGGCACCGTTTTTCTGCGGAATTCTCTCGCTGTTTTCAAAAAAAGCAGACAAGCCCAAGGTCAACTTTTTTATCGGCTTCGTGCTTGCAATAACCGGCATTATACTCGTAACATTTGAAGACGGTTTTTCCTTCAGCATCAGCGTAAAGGGTGCACTTTTTGCAATCGGCTCGGCTTTTGCATGGGGACTCTACTCCCTTCTTTCCAAGGAAATCGGCTCATACGGTCACAATGTCATTCAGACCACAAGACGTATTTTTATGTACGGTCTGATTTTCATGATTCCTACAGTTTTCATATTCGACGTGGATATCAACCACTACAAAATCCTCATTGAAAATCACACGGCGCTGTTCAATCTCTTATATCTCGGACTTGTAGCATCAGGCATATGCTTCCTTACATGGAGCCATGCAACAAACACACTCGGTCCTGTAAAAGCAACTACATATATCTACGGCACTCCCCTTGTAACAATCATATTCTCATTTTTCTTCCTGAAAAATCAGACTCCCACATGGCAGCTGTTCCTTGGTGCGGGACTTATCATTGCAGGACTTGTTCTGTCAGTTTCAAAAAGCACAAACGCACCTTCATCTGAAAAGACAAAGAAAAATAAAAAAAAGAAAAAGAGCTGAATTATGGAAAAACTTACGGATAAAAAATCCAATTTACTGATTTTTATATGCTGGGCAGCCTATACTGCCGCCTACGTGGGAAGACTCAACTACAATGCATCAATGGTTGAAATTCTTGCGCAACTTAACGTTACAAAGGAAGCTGCAGGTATAGTCAGCTCATTTTTCTTCTTTGCATACGGTGCAGGTCAGCTTGTAAACGGTCTGCTTTCAAAGAAGTACAACACGAAATATTCCGTCGCTGTCGCACTTGCCGGCTCATGCATCGTCAACGTACTTATGACGATTTTCACAGACATTACAATTATGAAATATCTGTGGTTTTTCAACGGCGTATTCCAGTCAATTCTCTGGAGCTCGCTTATAAAAACACTGTCAGATTACCTGTCTGACGAAAAGCTGCCCCGTGCAGTCATGGTAATGAGTACAACAGTTGCATCAGGTACATTCACCGCATACGGACTTGCGGCACTGTTCTCTGCACTGAGCCTTAAATGGACAACAATTTTCTACGTTTCTGCTGCGGTTATGGCAATCGTTTCCGTCCTCTGGTTTACAGGAATGACGTCAGTTCAGAAATGCGCCAAGGCTGTTGCATCTGCTGAAAAATCCGGGAATAAGAAGCTCAAGCTCACCCCCGTGGTTGTTATAAGCATGATCATTATCCTGATTTCAGCCGTATCAAACGGATTTATAAAAGACGGTGTGACAACATGGGTACCGTCAATCCTCAAGGAAGAATTCGGAGTAAGCGCATCATTATCAATCATCGTCACACTCCTTCTTCCCGTGCTTTCAATCTTCGGCGCACAGATAGTCAAGGCATTCCATAAAAAGCAGAAAAATGTAAACGTGCTCAACGGAACATTTTACCTTGCGGCTGTGATTCTTGCAGGTCTTATTATTGCAACAATCGGTCTCAGATCAGCGCCACTTACACTTATTCTTTTCGGCGGGACAGCATGTATGATGGCTGCAATCAACAATGTTATAACAAGCATTGTACCGCTTTATTCAAGAGATAAAATCGACTCCGGTCTGTCTGCAGGTCTGCTGAACACATTCTGTTATGTAGGCAGCACGCTGAGTATCACACTTCTGGGAAAAATTGCTGATACAAAAGGATGGAATGACGTTTTCATCTGCATTCTGATTTTTGCCGCAGTTGCCTGCGCAGTTTGTATTGCAGGAATATTCGTCGCAAAGCGTGAAAAATAAAATAAAGCATATAACACCGAAGGCGACCCTTTTTGTAAGGGCCGCCTTCGGTGTGTTTGTGAAAGGAAAATTTATGTTAAAAGAAAGAAAAAAATCACTGTTATACCTGATAGTATAACAGTGAAGCTTAAAACAATATTGAAACAAATTAATACTTGAATATCTCTGAAGGATCGTCAAAAATCTTCTGAAGAGCATCAAGGAAGGGCTTGATTTCACCGAAGTCAAGCACACGGTGGTCGAAACAGATAGCAAGAGGAATTGTTGTCTTGATGCCGATTTCATCCTTACCCTCTGCGTTCTTCACAACAACGGGCTTCTTCTGCATTGCGTTGATACAGATAGCACAAACCTGAGGAGGAATGATGATAAGCATTGAAACTGCACCG
>JAFYUD010000069.1 GCA_017549665.1 Clostridia bacterium
GAGCAGTTTGCAGTAATTTACGGTAAGGAGCTTCCCTCAGCTGAGCGTGATACAACAAAGAGGGTTGATATTTACTGCTGTCTTGATGATGCAAGACATACAAAGTGGGGCGGCAGAATCTGCAACCTTATCGAGGGCATGATGTCAAAGATGGGCTCTGCTGAAAACGGCGACGGAAAGATGCTTGCTGCTATGGCAACTCAGATTCCCGTACGCAACTTCATGGCTATGAGTATGGGCGTATTCTCACCCAAGATGGCAGAGGGTCTTCTTATGATACTCAACGACGGTGAATCAAGCTTCAAGGGACTTTGCAAGATCCTTGCAGGTATCCCCAAAGCTATCACTCTTCTTCCTGCACTTATCAAGTCAATCTGATGATAATATAAAAAAACTCCCGAAGAGCAGTTCTTCGGGAGTTTTTCATGCCTTGAAAATATTAATTGTCATTTACAGTTATTCCGCCTACATAATATTCATCAAACTTACCGATAAAAGTATTATCCTTAGCGATGACAGAAGATTTATCGGGATTGTTTGTGAGTATTCCTAAGCATTTTTCATTGACTGATTCAGAAATGAATGCGTTGCCTGCTATATCCACATCGTGGACTTTTTCCATAAAGGTTATAAATCCACGGCTGCGTTCTTCATTGCCTGACAGACCTGTGAAAACATTGTTGTAAATCTTTATATCGGTATGCTCATTATTGCCGTGATGTCCTATTGCTGTAAAACCGCCGCATTTGAATATACATGACGCAATTTTAATATCGCAACAGGGAGTTTTGTCAGGCAGAAAATCAACAAGAATGTCGTCACAGTTGTAAACAGGGCCGTAAGATGTGATTTCGGGAGCATCTATCTGTATAAGCTCACTTGTCAGATCTTCACGCATTGCTGTATATGATTTGCCGTCAAAAACACAGTCAAGAACAAGAGCATCTTTTGTTGAATTGAGTTCTATACAGTGCCAGAATGCACAGTGGACAAAGGTGCAGTTCTTAACGGTAATGTTGGTGCAGTGAACAGTGTTGAGGATTGTCAGTTTTTCTGTAAGAGAAGCGTTTCCGTCAAAAACACCGCCTGAAATAACTACATCATGAGTGCCCTCATATCCTTTTACATCAGGCTCTGAGTAGGATGCAAGCATGTATTTTGTCAATGGATCGCAGTCTGAAGAACGGAGAAGAACAGCTTTGTCGGAGAATTTCAGCCACTGATTTGAATAAAATATCAGACAGTGGGAGATAAGATAAGTTCCGTCGGGAAAGTAAATCGTTCCGCCGTCTTTCATTTCGTCAAGACATCTCTGAATTGCTTTTGCATCATCGTGTATGCCATCTGCATATATATCTGCTACCTGTCCGATATCTAAAAATTTCATGCCTTTTTCTCCTTTTGGCTTTTAATAAACCGCCTGTTTTTTTGTTGACAGCTTTTTATATAAATTAAAAGGGGTCTTTTATAGACCCCAACACATTAATCATATCACAATAAAATCAATATGTCAATATTAAATATGACAATGTATATAAAATCTACTGAATATACAAAAACAAAATGTGAACATTGTACAATATTATGTCTTGTAAATCCGGAAAATGTATGCTATTATAAAGACACAGAAGAGGTGATACCAATGTACCGGTAAAAAACCTTAAGACTCAAATATAAACGGAGTCTGAACGATGCAGAACATTAAGATCCATATATCCGGAATGAAAGTCAAACTCACTTAGAGTAAAAATCAAAAAAGGAAATTAAAAAAGAGCTTTCGGAAAAAAGGTGAAATGAAGAAGCATCAGAAATCTGTAGAAAGAAGCAGGTAGACAAAAAGATGTTAGATACAAAGATTGAACAGAAGTAACCCTCGGTCTTGAATCCGCAACGGAAAAGATCGAGGGTTATTTCTTTTTGTTTTTGTTTCACCATTGCCAAGCTCTCTTCGTATGATGTAGTGAACATTCATTGTGAAGGGGGAATATACATGAAATATAAACGGCACGGAAAAAGTCCGACGGGATTTATATTTGTATTTCTCGGTCTCGGAATTGTGGTCGCCTGTATATTTCCGACCGAGTGGATGCTTATAATCCTGTCTGCAATGCTTATTGCTGCAGGAGTAATGCTGCTGAAATGCTGAGGAGGGGATGCGTATGAAAATTCTTGTGGTTGACAGTCCGAAATTCCTGAAAGGTATATTGCGTCTGATGTTCAGACTGAAAAAAGAATAGTCTGTTCAGAAAAAGAAAAAGTCATGAGTAATCATGACTTTTTTTGCTGTATCATGTGGTTTTTGATTGCTTCAAAGCTCTCATCGCTGAGTACATGTTCAAGCTTGCATGCATCCTGTGACGCTGTTTCTTCACTTACACCTATAGAAGTAAGGATTTTTGTAATAATTGTATGGCGCTCATAAATCTTGTTTGCAAGCTCAAAGCCTTCCTCGGTAAGTGCAATATAACCCTTCCCGTCAACAGTAATGAAACCGCCGTTTTTCAGTAATCCTACTGCACGGCTGACGCTGGGTTTTGAATATTTCATATGCTCACAGATGTCAATACTTCTGACATGCTCAAGTTTTTTTGATAAAACAAGGATCGATTCCAGATACATCTGACCGGATTCCTGAATCTGCATTATTTTCACCTTCCTGAAAAACATTATAACACAGGAGTATATTTTTTGCAAGATTATTCTACCGTGACAGATTTTGCAAGATTTCTCGGTTTGTCAATATCACGTCCCAGAAGTAAAGCAGTGTGGTAGGCAAGCAGCTGAACAGCTGTGCTGCAGGTGAGAGTTCGTACAAAAATATTTTCATCGGGAACTGTAATGCATATATCGGAAGCTTCTTTTATGGTTTCGTTCGATCTGCTGCATACCGATATGATAAATGCTCCTCTTGCACGGACTTCCTCTGCATTGTTACGGATTTTATCTGTATTGTTTTCGTCTGCTGCAAGCACAACGACAGGCATATTTTTGTCTATAAGTGAAATTGTTCCGTGCTTCAATTCGCCTGCAGGATATGCCTCAGAATGGATGTATGTGATTTCCTTCAGCTTGAGTGATGCTTCCTGACTTAAGGCATTGTCACAGCCTCTGCCGATAAAGAACACATCTTTGTTTTTAGCCAAAATTTCTGCCGCTTTGATTATATCTGTTGTATTCTTCAGCACATAAGATACAGAGTCTGAAATACAGCTTTTGATCTCTTTTATTACTTTTTGTATTTCAGTTCTGTTTTGAGGTTTTAATGCGAGTCTGAGTGCAAGAAGCATCATAACAATAACCTGAGCGCTGAATGCTTTTGTTGATGCAACGGCAATTTCCTGGCCGGCATTAGTGTATATGACATGTTCAGCTTCAGTTGCGATAGAAGAACCGTGTGTGTTTACAATTGCAAGAGTGGGTATATTTATGCTTTTTACAAGTCTGAGAGCCGCAAGGGAGTCTGCAGTTTCACCCGACTGAGAAATGATTAAAACAAGCTCGTCAGAGTGAATAATGGGCTGTGAATATCTGAATTCACTTGCAGTTTCAACGTTTACAGGTATTCCGGCGTATCTTTCAATATAGTATTTTCCTGTAAGACCTGCGTGCATCGCAGTGCCGCATGCAACTATGTGAATACGGCTGAATGAACTGAAAAAATCAGGATTATCTATATATTTGCTGAAATCAGGCAGGTCATTTTTCGTAAGACTGTTGAGCGTATCAGTAAGAATTTCAGGCTCTTCCGAAATTTCTTTGAGCATAAAGTGTCTGAAAGAGGAAGTCTTGTCAGCAGCTGAATGACTGATTATTTTTATTGCATTGCGCTGAATTCTGTTTCCGCTGAAATCAGTAATTGAAACTGAATCTTTCGTGATTTTTATTATTTCATTGTCTTCTGCACGGATGTATTTGTCAGCATATTCAGAAAAGGCCGAAATGTCCGATGCGATAAATTTTTCATCCTTCCCGATACCTGTCAGCAGAGGACTGTCTTTTCTTACAGCATATATCGTGTCAGGTATGTCACGGAAAATTATTCCGAATGCAAAAGAGCCTGAAAACTGTGATACGGCATGAATAATAGCTTTTTCGGGATTCTGAATTTCCCTGTAAGCCATGTCTATAAATCCGGCAGCTACTTCAGTGTCAGTATCTGAATAAAAACTGTAACCCTTTTCGGACAGTATTTTTCTGAGCTCTCTGTAATTTTCAATAATTCCGTTATGCACGAGCATTACGTTTTCCGTGCCGTGGGGATGTGCATTGGCTTCTGACGGTTTTCCGTGAGTTGCCCACCTTGTGTGACCGATGCCGCACACCGAAAAAGGAAGGTGAGAAAAATTGATTTTATTTTCAAGCTCGCTGACTCTGCCTTCGGTTTTTATTGTTCTGATTCCGTTTTTCGTAAAAACAGATATTCCTGCCGAGTCATACCCTCTGTATTCCAATGCGTGAAGTGCTTTTATGATAACTTTTTCTGCAGAAGCTGTACCTGCATAACCTATGATACCGCACATAACTGATTCCTCCTTGATATTTCTAAGAATTATTATGCCGATAACAGCCTGTAAAATTAATTTTTTTATAAAAAACGGAACAGGGACCGGCTTGACCGATCCCTGTTCCTTTGAAGGAGTATATTATGAAAAACGTTAGGAGTAATCATAAAAATTAATTTTTTGCTTGGTTTTTACATATATATTTATAGCACATTAGAGGTGTAATGTCAAGTATATTTACATTTCTTTAAAAGTGTGTAAAAAATGTTGATATATGAAAGGTGATCTGATGGATATTTTACGACGGGGAAGTACAGGCTCGACGGTTGCAATGCTGCAGCTTGCACTGAAAAGATCCGGATTTTATACAGGTGCGCTTGACGGTATTTTCGGTTACCGTACCGAAAATGCCTTAAGAAATTTTCAGTCAATGAACAGACTTCGTACAGACGGAGTTGCAGGGAAGGTGTCATGGAATCTTCTGGAGAAGTATATAAAAGCATATTTCAGATATACACTCAGGCGTGGTGATACATACTGGATTCTTGCGAATAAATACGGGACTACGGTTGAAGCAATAAGACTTGCAAATCCTGATATAAATTCCGATTTTCTGCAGACAGGGCAGACTATCAATATCCCTTTCGGCTACAATGTCGTACCGACAGATATACCTTATTCATATGATCTTGTGCGGCTTGTGCTTGACGGTCTTCATGTGCGCTATCCGTTTGTGAATATCAGCACTGCAGGAAAAAGTGTGATGGGAAAGGATATTTTCCTTGTTACCATGGGAACGGGAAACAAAAAAGTTTCCTATAACGGTGCACATCATGCGAACGAATGGATTACCGTGCCGGTGCTGATGAAATTTATAGAGCAGTATGCAGACGCATACGTAAAAAACAGTATGATAGGCGGAATCCGTGCAGCTGAAATCTTTAATGAAACAACACTTTTCTGTGTGCCGCTTGTAAATCCGGACGGTGTTGATCTTGTAACACGTGCATTGCAGTCAGGGCCTTATTATGATAAAGCTGTGAATATTTCAGAACAATATCCTGCAATCCGTTTTCCGTGGGGATGGAAGGCAAATATAAACGGAACTGATCTGAATCTCAATTATCCTGCCGAATGGGACAGAGCAAAAGCAATAAAGGAAGCTCAGGGCTTTGTTTCACCGGCACCGAGAGATTATGTGGGGACTTCGCCTTTGTCGGAGCCTGAAAGCAGAGATATGTATGACCTTACACAAACTAATGACTTCAGGCTGATTCTTGCTTACCACTCTCAGGGGGAAATAATTTACTGGAAGTTTATGGATTATGACCCTCCACGTTCAGCGGAAATCGGTGAAAAAATGAGTCAGGAAAGCGGATATACATTGGAATTGACACCTGAATTTGCAGCATATGCAGGTTATAAGGACTGGTTTATTCAGACTTATAACAGACCAGGGTATACTATTGAAGTGGGAAAAGGTGTAAATCCGTTACCTTTATCACAATTTGACGAAATTTACAAGGATAATATCGGCATTCTCGTGACAGGACTTTCAGAAAGCTGAAATTCTGAAATTTTCTTTGCCCTTGATAAAATATCCATTTGACATTTTGGAACGATTGTAGTAAAATAAAACTATATATTGGTATATCAGGGTGAAAATTAAAAAATGAAAAAAAATACAGTCAAAGGATTAGCAGCTATTGTTTTTGCGCTTATTCTGATGTTTACAACAATGTGCACAACTTATGCTGAAACTGTGCAGGACGATGTTGAAAAATGGCTTAACGGTCTTGTGTCTGATTATGAGTCGGCTGAAACCGAAGAGGAAAAAGCTTCCTTACAGGAGCAGCTGAGTGACTTCCTTACACAGAGCGGTCTTGATAATTATGATCTCGGTGCACTTACTGAGAGTGATATAGGTCAGATTGTAATCGGTGTAACAGACGGTTCAGCTTTAAGCGGTCTTTTCGGTCTTGCTTCTGACGCATGGTCAAGCGGCATGGCAATGATTCAGGACGTTTTCAACAAGGGGGCCGGTACATCAGACGGTGCCAACACAGCTACAACGAAAAAAAACAGTGTAACATCTCCCAATCAGATTATTGCTGATGTTACAAAAAATGAAGCATCAACTCAGGCAGTAGGAATCGTGATTCAGTCAACAACTGCTGCTGCGGAGATTACTACATATGATGTCGGCGCAACCACTGCACCTGCACCTGTGGGACCCGGAATTACAACAACAATGCCGGCTACAAACCCCGTTGTTGCCGATGAAGGTGTTGCAACATCTTCTGTTGCTGTTTTTGCAGTTCTTGCTGCAGCAACTCTTGGTGTAATTATCGCTATTGTGGTATTTTTTGTGATTAAACGCAAATAAATTATAAAAAAATATTGACTTTTTAATCTGCTGATACTAAACTATTCAGTATCAGCATTTTATAATTTGATCGAGAGGAAGTATTCTCCATGGAGATAAGAATTGAAAAAACAACTTGTCCGAGACCCCGTCCCGCAGATGAAAGCAAGCTCGGTTTCGGTAATTATTATACTGACCACATGTTCATCATGAATTATGATGAAGGTCAGGGCTGGCATGATGCAAGAATCGTACCCTACGGTCCCATTGAGCTTGATCCTGCTGCAATGTGTCTTCACTACGGTCAGGAAGTTTTTGAAGGTCTCAAGGCTTATCGTTGCGCAAACGGTGAAATCCGTCTTTTCAGACCCGAAAAGAACATGGCAAGACTCAATGTTTCAAACGAGCGTCTTTGCATTCCCGCAATTGATGAAGAGTTTGCAGTTGAAGCAATCAAAGCACTTGTAAAGGTTGATGAGGATTGGATTCCCACAGCTGACGGTACATCTCTTTACATCAGACCATTTATTTTTGCAACTGATGCACACGTTGGTGTTCATCCTGCAAAGCACCTTCTCTTTATGGTAATTCTTTCACCTGTAGGTGCATATTATCCCGAAGGTCTTAACCCCGTTAAGATTTATGTTGAAAACAACTATGTCCGTGCAGTAAAAGGCGGAATGGGCTTTACAAAGACAGGCGGTAACTATGCTGCATCTCTCAAGGCTCAGGACGAAGCTGCAAAGGCTGGCTATACTCAGGTTCTCTGGCTTGACGGTGTTGAAAGAAAGTATGTTGAAGAAGTAGGTACAATGAACGTATTCTTCGTTCTCGACGGTGAAATCGTTACACCTGCACTTCAGGGAAGCATTCTCAGCGGTATCACAAGAATGTCATGTCTTGAGCTTCTCAGATCATGGGGTCTCAACGTTTCTGAGAGAAGAATTTCTATCGACGAAATCGCAAAGGCTTATGACGAAGGCAAGCTTCTTGAGGCATTCGGCAGCGGTACTGCAGCTGTTATTTCTCCCATCGGTGAGCTTAAGTGGGGCGACAAGGTCATGAAGATCAACAACGGTGAAATCGGTGAGATTTCTCAGAAGATTTATGACACACTCACAGGCATTCAGTGGGGCAAGATTGAAGGTCCCGAAGGCTGGTCAGTTAAGGTTTAATAATCAAAGTGCCGTGATCTGCGGCACTTTTTTGATATGAAACGATAAAGGTGAGTTCATGCGGCATATTGAATTTGTTATTGATGAAAATTATGATTCAAAGAAAGTTATAGCATATCTTCGTGGTGAAGCAAAGCTTTCCGCAAGACTTGTAAATTCTCTCAAGCGCATCGAAAACGGAATTACCCTCAACGGAAGCCATATCAGGACGGTGGACATTCTTCACAAGGGTGACATTCTTGCGGTAAATATTCCAGAGGATAATCCGGGAATTGAAGCAATTGATTATCCCGTTGATGTTGTATATGAGGATGATGATATCATTGTCATCAATAAGCCTGCAGGACTTGCCATGCATCCTACGCACAATCATCAGGGTGACACTCTTGCCAATGCCGTAGCAGCGTATTTTCAGAAGAAAAACAAGAATGTCACATTCAGAGCAGTGGGCAGACTTGACAAAAGCACCTCAGGTCTTGTGCTGTGTGCGCTCAATAAGCTTGCGGCATCGAAGCTTGCAGGTAATTTTTACAAAACTTATTATGCTCTCGCAGGGGGAGAATTTAAAGGAAACGGTACAATTGATAAACCGATTTACCGTCCTGACCCTATGAAAACACTGCGTGCAACAGGTGAAACGGGGGATTATGCAGTAACTCACTGGGAGTCACTGTGGACAGATGGTAAAATTTCTCTGCTCAGAATAAATCTTGAAACAGGCAGGACTCATCAGATACGTGTGCATTTTGCATCTGAGGGTGCGCCCCTTTGTGGTGATGATATGTACGGCAGTACAGATACACGAATCAGCAGAGGTGCGTTGCATTGCGGTGAAATGACATTGATTCATCCCGTGTCAGGGGAGCAAATGTGGTTTAAAGTGCCGTTTCCTGATGATTTCAATAAAATGTTGCCTGAAAATAAAAAATTTTATTGAAAATATTTCACAAACTTTTTTTGCTGAAAATGGTGAAAATAACAGGTTATTCGTCATTATGCAATAATAAATTGGTTTGCATTTGTGTTAAATGCACAAAAGAAAAATTCACATAAAGCGAAAGCTGTGAAAAGTGAATATGAATTTAAAATACGTCATTTGTTAAAACTGCACAAAATCAACACCAACTCTTTGTGCATAATGTCTTGACAAATCCGATTTTTTGAGTATAATAAGGATGTACTCAAGAGAAAGGAGTTGAAGAAACAATGTCAAAGGATATGCGTAAATACGAACAGCAGATCATCAAGGAAATGGAAGAAGCAAAGTTCTTTTCATGGAAGAGACTTTGGAAGGCATACCAGCTTTCAAGCTTACTTAACGCTTTCGGCGAATAATGCCCTCCGGGTCTGACCCCAAAGACAATGCCTGTAAAAAGGCTTTACATATAAAAACAATGCCTGCAAAGGCTTTACATATAACAATAACGCCTGAAAAGGCTTAATATATAAATATAATTGTCCTTAAGGGACTTTCATAAAAAGCACATTTCCTTGGCGAGGGTTTTAAGTAACCCTCGTTTTTTTTGTTGAAAAAATCCCCGCCTTGTGGCAGGGATGTGATTATTGAGCAATTATTGCCGATGTTGTTTCGGGTGTATCGGGAAGTGCATTTATTGAATCAAGATTTTTATCCTCGAAAAACGGATAAACAGTAATTGTTTCCATTCCGATATAAGTTGCATTCTGGTCGTCAAGTGCGTATACCTCTGCCTCAGCATGAGTACTGCCGTTTTCGTAAGTTGTCAGATATGCTTTATTTTCTTTTTCGTTGTAAAACTGAGCATACACAATCCATTTGCCGTTTTCATAAAACATCTGAGTACCAAGCCAGAAGGGATAATTTATAGGATTTCCTGAATTGCCGTCAGGAAGATTGTCTGCGGCAGGCAGCAGCTTTACGTCAAAATCATCAGGATGAAGAGCAATTTTGCAGTCAACACCGATAGAGTCAAGATATTCTTTTGCGTAAGCTTCCTTCTGCTTTCTTATATATTCAAAATTGTCGTAAGTTATAGCTTTGATCTCATATATTTTAGGGAACATTTCTTTGAGAGATGATGTATAATACGAACCGTCCTCAGGATAATTCATAACACCGTTTATGTATTCACCGTCCTGCACATCAAATTCAGCCACAAACGGCGCTGACATGCCTCCTGCATTGAAATAACACAGGAATCCGTTCATGAAATTAAGTTCGGTGTAACTGACATATCCGTAAACCTTTACTTTTCCGCCTTTTTCTTCATAACCGAATATTTCGTGTCCCTCGGTTTTACAGCTTGCAGTGGAATAATAACTTCCGTCATTGTCGCCCATAATAAGTTGTATCAAGGCACTATCAAGTTTTTCGGGTATATCTGACCTGAGAGTATTCACGCTGACAGCCACGATTATAATCACAGCAACAATAATCAACGCCGCAGATACAAGAAGTGCAGTTTTTGTTTTTTTCATTGTTATCCCTCCTTGATTCAATGATAAATTATAAATGAAAATTTGTCAATTTACTTTACTGAATCTTAATAATATTTTGATTTAAATTTATTATTGTTGATTATAGCCTAAAATACTGATTATTCTTTAAGATAAGTATAATTTAATGATATTGATTTTTATAGCTTAAAAGTGTAAAATTATATAGAATGAGGTGTTTATATGCGTATTTTTAAGAAATCACACAAACTCGATAATGTTTGTTATGATATACGAGGACCCGTTATGGAGGAAGCGAGCCGCATGGAGGCTCAGGGTGAGAAGATTCTCAAGCTCAACATCGGCAATCCTGCATATTTCGGTTTTAAGGCTCCGCAGAATATTCTTGACATAATGGAGAAGAATCTTGATGCCACAGAAGGTTATTCTGACTCCAAGGGACTTATGCATGCCCGTGAGGCAATCGTCAGATACTGCCGGAAGAAGAATATTCCCAATGTAACAGTAAATGATGTTTACACAGGAAACGGCGTCAGTGAGCTTATTACAATGTCTATGCAGGGTCTTCTTGATACAGGTGATGAAATTCTTGTTCCTGCACCTGATTATCCCTTGTGGACAGCGTCAGTCACTCTTGCAGGCGGCAGGGCAGTGCATTACACATGTGACGAAGCAAATCACTGGTATCCTGACATAGATGACATGGAAAAAAAGATAACAAAGCGTACGAAGGGTATAGTCGTTATTAATCCCAATAATCCTACAGGTGTGCTTTATCCCAAGGAAGTGCTTGAGGATATTGTTGCTCTTGCGAGAAAGTATGAGCTTATTCTTTTTGCTGATGAAATCTATGACCGTCTTGTAATGGACGGAAAGGAGCATACAGCTCTGGCTTCACTTGCTCCTGACCTGCTTACTCTCAGCTTCAACGGTCTTTCAAAGTCACATCTTATTGCAGGTTACCGTTGCGGATGGATGTGCCTTGCAGGTGATAAATCTAAGGCAAAGGGTTATATAGAAGGACTTAATCTTCTTTCATCTATGCGACTTTGTTCAAACGTGCCTTCTCAGGCGGTTATTCCTGCAGCACTTGATGAGGAGAATTCCGCTCTCGAAATTCTTCAGAAGGGCGGCAGAGTTTACGAGCAGAGGGAAGTTGTATATGATTATGTGTCTTCAATTCCCGGTCTTTCAGCAGTAAAGCCCGATGCGGCATTTTATATCTTTACAAAGATGGATGACCGTTTCAATATAATGGATGACGAGCAGTTTGCTCTTGATTTCCTTAAACAGCAGAAGATTCTTGTCACACACGGCGGCGGTTTCCATTGGGAACAGCCTGACCATTTCAGAATTGTTTTCCTTCCTGAGGTAAATGTTCTGAATGAGGCTTGCAGCAGAATGGAAGAATTCTTCAGCACTTACAGACAGTAGGAGGATTTTTTTATGAAAGTAATTCTTGTCAACGGAAGTCCGAATGAAAAGGGCTGTACCTATACAGCGCTGAGTGAAATTGAAAAAACCTTTGCAAAAGAGGGAATTGAAACTGAGATTTTCTGGCTGGGTAAAAATGCAGTGTCAGGTTGTACAGCATGCAGAGCATGCTCAAAGCTTGGTAAGTGTGCAATTGATGATGTTGTAAATCAGTTCGTTGAAAAGGCAGCAACTGCTGACGGATTTATTTTCGGTTCACCCGTGCATTACGCAGCAGCATCAGGTGCAATTACTTCGTTTATGGACAGAGCATTCTTCTCAGCTGCCTGTGCCGGAAACAGAGTATATTATCTTAAGCCTGCAGCAGCAATCACTGTTGCAAGACGAGGCGGTACAACAGCTGCATTTGATCAGCTTAATAAGTACTTTACAATCTCTCAGATGCCTGTGATTTCTTCCCGTTACTGGAATATGGTTCACGGCTCAAAGCCTGAGGATGTGCTTCAGGATGAAGAGGGAATGCAGTGTATGCGTATTCTTGCCAGAAATATGGCATGGTTCCTCAGATGTAAAGAGGCAGGCGAAAAAGCAGGCGTGTCTATGCCTGAAACAGAAAGAACAATAATGACAAACTTTATAAGATAAAAATTATGAGGCAGTACGGCTGATTGTACTGTCTCATATTTTTTTTGTATACAAAAAACGGATGTCCGAAGACATCCGTTTAACTTTTAAATTAAGCTGTAGCGTCGCCGAGACCACCGAAGAGACCGTCGAAGAGATCACCGAAGTAGCTGAAGATGCTCATGATTGTATCGAAAATCTGCTTAACGAAGTTAACGATACCTGACATCTGCTCCTGGCTTGCGTTTGAGTTAACACCCATAACAACGATAGAAATGTCGTTCTGAACGCCGCCTACCTGTTCCATTGTGTAGTCTACGATAGGACCTGTGATATCGAAGTAACCAAATTCATCAGGCATGATTGATACGCTGTTTACGTATACATAGGGCTCAGACTTGTCATATTCTTCGTTAAGAACAACCTTGAATGAGAATGTCTTACCGTATTCAACAGTAACCTCATCAACGTGGCCGTCCTTGCTCTGTACATAGTAACCCTCTGTTCTGGGAAGTACGATGTCGTAAAGCTTAACAAGATCCTTATAACGATCTGAGAAAATTGAGATATTCATTGAACCAACGGGAGTGAATGTGAATACACCACGATCGTTGTCAATTCTTTCATTTGTGTTGAAAATTGTGCCGTTAACAACAAGCTGCATTCTGCCTGTGTCAACCCAGTCACCGTCACCGTCTTCGGGAGTGATGAGGATGTATTCCTTGATACCGTGTTCACACCAGCCAGCTTCGGGAACAGCTGAATAGTTTTCAGCCTCGAGGTAATCAAGCTCTTTGATAAGAGCGCTGTCATTAACGTGCTCAACTGTGAAGTCAACTGTTAACTCAGCTCTGTTCCATGTTTCTGTTCTCTTGTATGTAGTGCTGAAATTCTGAGGATACTGAACATAGTGATTAAGTGTACCGTTGATAGTCATTCTGTCAATGTTCTCAATAGTACCCTTGTTGTAAGCATATGTGTTCTTTTCAACGCAGAAGTATGAGTTGTTGTTAAGAGTGAGTGTACCCTTTGTATCGTTATAGAAGGGAGCACCGCTTTCGCCTGTGCCGTTACCCTTTGAAAGGATAGCACCATTCTTCTTTACAATGATTGTACCGTTGTTGTAAAGTCTGCCGGTACCTGAAATTGCAAGAAAACCGTTTTCTTCAATAATAAGTGTACCACCTTCATTAACGACAAGGTTTGCACCGATTGTCCATGTAGCGCTGACTGAAAGCTTGTCACCTTCTTGGATTGTAAAATCTTCTGTAAGAGTGCCCGCTTCAGTTACCGGAGTAAGATCGGCAGCAAATGCCATAACGGGAGCACAACCCAGAAGCATTATCAAAGCTAATAATATTGCTATTGCTTTTTTCATAAAAAATTCCTCCTGAAAAGAGATTTTATTGCATTAATACACAGTTATTATAACTGAATTTTAATAGCTTGTCAATATAAAATTTGGAAGCTTTTAAAATAAAATATTATAACAACAATAACAGCGATAAAAACCGCTGTTATCATTTATTTCTTATTGTTTTACTGCTTCAAGAAGAGCATCAGTCTTGTCTGTATGCTCCCAGGGAAGGTCGATATCAGTTCTGCCCATGTGACCGTATGCAGCTGTCTGGCTGTAAATGGGTCTTCTCAGGTCGAGAGTGTCGATAATTGCAGCGGGACGAAGGTCAAATACCTTATTTACAGCTTCTGCGAGCTTTTCGTTTGAAACTGTACCTGTGCCGTATGTGTTTACCATTACAGAAACGGGCTTTGCAACACCGATTGCGTATGCAAGCTCGATTTCACACTTCTTTGCAAGACCTGCAGCAACAATGTTCTTTGCAACGTATCTTGCAGCGTAAGCAGCACTTCTGTCAACCTTAGTGGGGTCCTTACCTGAGAAAGCACCGCCGCCGTGAGCAGCATAGCCGCCGTATGTATCAACGATAATCTTTCTGCCTGTAAGACCGCTGTCGCCTACGGGACCGCCGATAACGAATCTGCCTGTGGGGTTGATGAAGATTTTGGTATTTTCGTCAATAAGCTCTGCAGGAATAACGGGTGTGATAACCTTTTCGATAAGGTCTTTTCTGATCTGCTCCTGAGTAGCTTCTTCCTTGTGCTGAGTAGAAATAACAACAGCCTCGATTCTTACAACCTTATCATCGTCGTATTCAACAGTAACCTGAGTCTTACCGTCGGGACGGAGATAGTTGAGAGTGCCGTTCTTTCTTACTTCTGTAAGTCTTAATGCAAGCTTGTGAGCGAGTGAAATGGGAAGAGGCATAAGCTCCTCTGTTTCGTCACAAGCAAAACCGAACATCATGCCCTGATCGCCTGCACCGTGAAGATTGTATTTATCATCGTCGCCCTCTTTCATTTCGAGAGACTTGCTGACACCCATGCGGATATCGGGAGACTGCTTGTCAAGTGTTGTGAAAACAGCACAAGCATTACCGTCGAAGCCTGCTTCGGGTGAATCGAAACCGATGTCACAGATTGTCTTTCTGATGATTGCGGGGATATCTACGATTGCTTCTGTTGTGATTTCGCCCATAACCATTGCCATACCTGTTGTACAGCAGCTTTCACAAGCTACACGTGAATACTTATCCTGTGCAAGAAGAGCGTCAAGCACAGCGTCAGAAATCTTGTCACAAACTTTGTCGGGATGTCCTTCCGTAACTGATTCGGAAGTGAAAAGTCTTTTTGCCATTTTTGTTTTCCTCCATATATATTAAAACTATAATTAACCATAAAAAAGCTCACAGACACAGTATCCGTGAGCATTAACCTTATCTCTCGGTTATACCGTCGGATTTAGCACCTTGCATAAAGCAGGTTGCCGGACATCACAGGGCCGTTCCCTCCGTCACTCTTTATAAGGAATATTCGGTTTGATAGTATTTTACACTATACGACTTGTTTTGTCAATAGAAATTATTTCTTTTTAAGAATGGGAGAGATTCTTTTGTAAATAAGAAAACAGAATATTGCATCAATAAGTCCTTTGGCAAAATTAAATGGAAGATTGAAGATTATAAGTGCTTTCCAGAGATTGTCTGCAGCAGGCAGAATTGCCTGATACATACCGAGAATTGCTTCCATGGGCATTCCGAGAACCTTTACATAAAGGGGATATACAATAAAATAATTTGTAAAAATGCTGATGACTGCCATTACCACAGCACCTATAAGACAGCTGATAAGAGCGCTCTGCTTTGTCTTGTTTTTCTTGTATATAACTCCTGCAGTGCCTACGAAAATTGCGCCGAGAATGAAATTAGAAATTTCACCGATGCACATTGTTGAACCGAAAAACATATGTATGACGTTTTTGATAAGACACACAAGAATTCCGTATACGGGACCGTATGCAAAGGATGCAATCAGTGCAGGAAGCTCGGAAAAATCAAGCTTTATGAATGAGGGCATAAAGGGCAGTGACATTTCGATTACCATAAGAATTGTGCCCAGTGCACCCATTATGGCTGTAACCGTAATTGCTCTGACATTTGTTTTTTTTGTGTTGGACATAGTTGATACCGGCTTTCGTTAATATTCGGGCATAAAAAAATACGCTCCGGAATATCGACAGAACGTAAAAATGAAAAAACAGAAATATTTTTCTTCTTTCATCCGGACTATACCGTCGGTAACGGAATTTCACCGTTTCAACACCGTCAAGTGCTCGCAGACTTTACTGCCGGTGGGGAATTACACCCCGCCCTGAAGATATTTTCATTCACATTATATTCCCTGTTTCAGAATATGTCAACAGGTAATTTGTTATATATAAATAATTTGTTTATTTCTCTTGTAATATAACAGAGCTTTGTGATATACTCATAATGTATATTATCTTTTGGAAGTGAATTCTCTTGACAGGATTAAAAAATGCAAAGCGTGTCGTTTTTAAGGTCGGCACATCTACACTTACATATTCTACGGGAAAGACCAATATCCGCCGTCTTTCAAAGCTTGTTTCAATTCTTTCTGACCTTCAGAATCAGGGTAAGGAGATTGTGCTTGTAACAAGCGGTGCAATCGGTGTCGGTGTAGGCAAATTAGGACTTAAGGAAAGACCAAAGGACACTCCGGGCAGGCAGGCTGCTGCTTGTATCGGTCAGTGTGAGCTTATGTTCATGTATGACAAATTCTTTTCTGAATATTCTCATACAATCGGTCAGCTTCTTATCACAAAAAGTGACGTTGAGAATGACGAAAGAAGACAGAATCTTATCAATGCATTCAACACAATGCTCGAATACGGTGCAATTCCCATTGTAAATGAAAACGACTCGGTTGCTGTTGAAGAAATCGTTTACGGTGACAATGACAGTCTTTCTGCAATCGTTGCAAAGCTTATCAATGCAGATGCACTTGTTATCCTTACTGATATTGACGGACTTTTTGACGGCAATCCTCAGGAAAATATTGATGCACGTCTTATTCCCGTTGTTGATGAAATCACTCCTGAAATCAAGGCACTTGCAGGTGATGCAGGGTCAAACAGAGGCACAGGCGGTATGATTACAAAGCTCAATGCGGCAGAAATTTCCACATCAGCCGGAATTGATACTGTTATTATGAGCGGAAATGACCCCGCAGATATTTATAAGCTGTTTGACGGTCATCAGATAGGTACATTTTTTATAGGAAAGAAAAGTGGTAAATAATGGATAATCTTTATCTTGAAAATATAGGTATCAATGCAAAGGAAGCCGCAAAGACTTTGTCTGTTGCATCATCTGAAGTGAAAAATGCAGCACTTTCAGCAATTGCAGATGCACTTGAAGTGAATGCTCAGCAGATTATCAGTGCAAATGAAGCCGATATAGAAAACGGCAGAAATGCAGGTCTTGCAGAGTCAATGCTTGACAGACTTATGCTTGACAATGAACGAATCTCAAAAATCGCATCTGCAATCCGTGAAATTATTGCGCTTGATGACCCTGTCGGTAAGACAATTTCAGGTACAACACGTCCCAACGGTATGAGAATTTCAAAGGTTTCCGTGCCTCTTGGCGTAATAGCGGTAATTTACGAGGCAAGACCCAATGTTACTGCTGATGCGGCAGCACTTTGTCTCAAATCAGGTAATACAGTTATTCTCAGAGGCGGAAAAGAAGCCGTCAATTCAAATACCGCAATAGCTTCGGTTATGCGTCAGGCAGTAAAGACTGCAGGTCTTGACGAAAACTGCATACAGCTTATCGAAAAGACAGACAGAGAAACTGCAACGGCACTTATGAAGCTCAATAAGTATGTTGATGTGCTTATTCCCAGAGGCGGCGGCGGACTTATCCGTTCTGTAGTTGAAAATGCAACCGTTCCTGTTATCAGAACAGGTGAGGGTAACTGTCATATTTATGTTGACAAGGATGCAGATATCGATATGGCTGCTGAGATCGTATTCAATGCAAAAACATCAAGAGTTTCAGTGTGCAATGCCTGTGAAAGTCTGCTTGTGCATAAGGATATTGCTCAGTTTGCACTTATTGCGATAAAAGAACAGCTTGACAGAAAAAATGTTGTTATCATCGGTGACGAAGCCGTGCAGGAGATTATTCCCGATGTTATTCCCGCTACAGATGAAGACTGGGCAAAGGAATATCTTGACTATAAGATTTCAGTAAAAGTCGTCAATGATATTGATGAAGCAATCGCACATATTGCGAAATACAGCACTGACCACAGTGAGAGCATTATCACTGAGAATTATCATGCAGCAGAGAAATTTATTTCTCAGGTTAATTCTTCTGCAGTTTATGTCAATGCAAGCACAAGATTCACTGATGGCGGTGAATTCGGTTTCGGTGCGGAAATCGGTATTTCAAATCAGAAGCTTCATGTAAGAGGTCCCGTAGGACTTCCCGAGCTTACATCATACAAATACGTTATCAGAGGTAACGGTCAGATAAGGTAAGGTGACTTTTTTGTCTGAAGAAAAAATAAATGAAATAAATTCTGAAAACAATCAGGATGCAATAATAGATGCATCGGGTTTTTCAGGACTTTTCGACAGTGACGAAATTCAGACTCAGCCTGAAGAAAACGAAACAAAGACTGAGAAGAAAAGTAAAAAGAAAAAAAATAACAAAGAAGAAAAACAGCGGATAAAGAAAGAAAAGGCGGAAAAGTATCCGTCAAAACTGTCATTTCTGCTGGGACTTGTTGTGCTTGTTTTTGCCCTGATAGGTATGGTGCTTACAGGTTATCATGCAGTTTCATATATTGACAGCACATATGAAACAGGCAGTGAGTTTGCAAAGTATAACAACTTCCTGACACCTGTTGCCGCTGTTGATATTGACCATTTTGATGATATTACCGGGGCTGATACAAAGCAGCTTCTCAATGCTTCAATATGGCTTATTCTCAGTAATGATTCAACTCCCGACACATATTCTTACTCAGGCGGTTATATGCTTATTCCCGATGCTGATGTTGAGGCTGCATATAAGTCACTTTTCGGACCTGAGACAGTGTCAAGCATCGTGCATCAGAATATAAACGGATATAACTGCGTTTTTGAGTATGACGGCACTCTGAAAGTCTATAAAATTCCCGTTACAACAATTTCACCTGTCTATACTCCCAATGTAACGGATGTTTCACAGTCAGGCTCATCTGTTGTGATTACAGCTGAATATCTTGCAGCAGAAAGCTGGGCAAAGGATGACGAGGGCAATTTCGTTGCTCCTGCTCCCGATAAGGTTATGAAGATAACTCTCCGTGAGCTTCAGGGAAGCTATTACATCAGCTCAGTAAACACAATTTCTGCAACAGTGCCCGAAACTGTAACATTCCAGCCTGTTACAGCGGTACCTGAAACAACAACAGTTCAGGAAACAACCACATCATCAGAGACTACCACATCAAAATCAGCAGAGAGAACGACTCTCGCAGGAAGAGTACCCTGATATGAGTGAACAGAAGAAAAATATCTGCATCTGTGCAGGTGTGATACTGACGAATTTTGTTCTTTTTCTTACAAAGCTTTATATAGCGCTTTATACAGGCAGCATCTGTATTTATACGGATGCAGTCAATAATCTTATGGATTCACTGACGAGTATTATTGCCATGGTGGGCTTCATGTTCCTGCTGAGAGCTAAAAATACACGTTATCCCTTCGGCTACGGCAGAATACAGGATCTCGTTTCATTTATAATGTCTGCAGTGGTTATTGCGGCAGGCTTTTCATTTGCATATTCTGCATTGGAACGAGTTTTTTATCCCACCCCCGTAGCTTATACAGCAAGCTATGCAATTGCTCTTGCTCTTACAGCAGCAGTCAAGCTTACAGTTGCGGTTTTGCTTCATTTTTATATTAAGAAGCATCCCTCACCGGTGCTTTCGGACATGCGTCTTGACAGTATTCTCGATTTCTTTATTTCGGCAGGCACGGTGGTATCGTTTACTGTTTCACAGTATGCGGGAATCGCTCTCGACGGTATCATGGGGCTTATTGTGAGTGTTATCATAATTATCAGCGGAATAAAGATTCTCATTCCTGCTGTCAGAATATTACTCGGCAGACGGGATGATAGATTATGTGACAGTGCTGAAGAGTTTATAACTTCTCTGGGGTGCAGTGTTTCGGATGTGCAGTGTCATCAATACGGAAATGAAAATGTTTTCACAGCCTGTACTGATAATCTTAATGATGCTCAGACGGTTATAAGTGAATTCAGAAATAAATTCGGTTGCGAGTTATTCATAACCTCAAAGGAGAAAAAGCATGATTAAGGAAGAGAAAAAGACAGCAACAGCTGATGAAAAAACAGCGAAAAAGAAGCAGAGAAAAAAATTGTTTTTAAAGATTCTTCTCGGCATTGTTGCAGTGATTGCAGTTTTTATTTTATGTGTTTCACTCGTTTCACTTATCGGTAACAATGCAAACATGGCAAAGGCAAAGTCCTTTGAAAATGCAGGTACAAGACAGCTTGAATTGGAAGAATATGAGGACGGCTTTGTCAATATTTACTGTGATGACGAGCTTAAGGTTATGCAACTGACAGACGTGCATCTTGGTGGAGGCTGGATGTCTCTGAAGAAGGACTCAATGGCGCTCAATGCTGTTGCTGCGATGATTACCGAAGAAAAACCTGATCTTGTTATTGCTACTGGTGACGTTGCTTATCCTATCTTGTTTCAGGCAGGTACAATCAATAATTTCACAGGACTGAAATTGTTTGCAGAGCTTATGGAATCACTTGGCGTTTACTGGACAATTGCATTCGGAAACCATGATGTTGAAAGCAATTCTATCCATTCATACGAGGAAGTGCTTGAGCTTCTCAGCGGAGAAGATTATCCTCATTGCCTGCTTTCCACAGCACCAGGCGATGTTGACGGTTATTCAAATCATGTTATTAATGTTGTCAATTCCGAAAATAAAGTTACAAGATCTCTTATTATGATTGATTCACATGCATATGCAAAGGGACATATTCCTGTTATAAACTGGGCTTATGACAATGTGCATGACAATCAGATAGAATGGTACAGTCAGGTTGTAAAAAATCTTGCTGATGAGAACGGTGCCGATGTGCCGTCTTCAGTATTTCTTCACATTCCTCTGACAGAGTACAGAGATGCATGGAATGAGTATGTGGAAAACGGCCGCAAGGACACTGAAAATGTTAAATTTATATATGGTATTGCAGGTGAAGACGGGGAGCTTGTCTACTGCGGCTCAGCTGAAGACGGTTTGTTTGAGGCAATGCTTGACGGCGGAAGTACAGACACTGTTTTCTGCGGACATGACCACTTCAACAGATTTTCAGTTGACTATAAAGGAATAAAGCTTACATACGGTATGAGCATTGACTATCTTGCTTATGTGGGAATCTATAAGGTCGGTGCGCAGCGTGGCTGCACAATGATCACATACGGTACTGACGGTTCTGTTGAATACAGCGCAGAGAACTATTATCAGGATAAATATTCAACAGTTTATGAAAAAGAAACAGTTGAAATGTCATGATAAAAACAGAGAAATGATCGGTTTTTGTTGGTAATGTTTACAATTTGTTAATAGAAGCGTACAATAATCACAAAAGGATTGATATATAATAACGACACTGACAAGTGTTATAAAAAATTCCTTTTCATTTTATTTTCTCTTCCCCGAAAAAGCTGCGGAGTTATCCGTGGCTTTTTCATTTTCTTTTTCATTTTCTGAAAAATA
>JAFYUD010000070.1 GCA_017549665.1 Clostridia bacterium
ATCTGCCGTTAAGAAAATGCATCTCATTTATTACAGATATAATCATATCTGCCGTTACAGAAACCGAAGCGCTGCCATCAATGGACTTCGGTGACACAATTCCTGAAAGTGAAAAAACAGTGATAGCGGTTTCAACCATTCTGCCGTCTGAAAACAAGCTTGATAAATTCTCTGCACATCTCAGACAGCTTTATCTCACTTCATGTAAAGGAAATGCAAGCATCTGTATACTCGCAGACATGAAGCCCTCAAAGTCACCTTTTTTATTATCAGATGAAAAGGAAATTGAAAATGTCAGAAAGCTTATCTCATCACTCAATGAGCAATATAACAACAGCTTTATACTTGCTGTGCGAAGCAGACGCTACTCTCTTACGGAAAAGGAATACATCGGTCACGAAAGAAAAAGAGGAGCACTGATATCACTTGTCAGGCTGATAAAAAACGAAAACAATGAATTCTCTGAAATATACGGTGATGTCTCCAGACTGAAAAATGCCAAATATATAATGGCGCTGGACTGCGACACACAAATGCCGGCAGGAGCACTTACAGAATTGGTTTCAATTGCTGCCCATCCCCTCAACAGACCTGTTATAAACAGAAAAAAACAGAAAGTAACAAAAGGCTACGGAATAATTGTACCGTCCGTCCACACGGGAATCAAGCAGGCTGCAATCTCTCGTTTTTCAGCTCTGATGTCAGGCAACGGCGGTATCTCTGCATATTCTGCCGCTGTCTGTGAAAGAAATCAGCAGCTTTTCGGTGAAAGCCTTTTCTGCGGGAAAGGTCTTATTGATGTCAATACATTCCGTGAGCTTCTCTGTGACCGTTTTCCCGAAGAGCAGATTCTCAGCCACGACATACCCGAAGGAATTATCATGCGCTCTGCATTTGCAGGAAATATAAGCCTGACAGATTCATTTCCGTCAGGTGAAAGATCATATTTCAACCGTCAGCATCGCTGGATAAGGGGTGATTTGCAGAACCTTACTTTTCTTACAGATAAGCACTTTTCTTCTGCATTCACTTTTCCTGCAAACAGATGGATTACTGATAATATTCTGTCTGCACTGACTCCTGTTTTTGCACTGCTTTCACTTTTTCTGTCCGTTCTGATGCCCGTAAGCATTTCAGTATTCACCGCTTCAACAGCTCTTCTTTGTGTTTTTCTGCCTGATTTCATATCTGCCGTTTCAGGGCTTCTGCACGGCGGTTTACCGTTGTTGACACGATTATTCTTTTCATCAGCAAAAACTGAAATTCACACCCGTATACAGCGTGCATTTACAAAAATAATCATGCTGCCGAGAGAAGCTTATACAAATGCAGATGCATTGATAAGAGCTTTTTTCCGTCTTACTGTCAGCCGCAGGCATCTTCTTCAGTGGACTACTGCCGAAGAAAATGAAAACAGCAGACACATCGGTATTTCATTGATTTCTCTTGCAGCAGGAATTGTATGTCTTTTCGCAGGCACTGCTATTCATCGGTTTTCGGGAATTATGTTTCTTTCGGAAATACCGTTTTCCGTTTTCAGTGCAAAAATAAAAAAAGCTCCCGTCAGGAAAATTTCTTCTGACGAAAGAGAAACACTTGTTTCTTACTGCAGGGATATGTGGAAATTCTTTGACGATTTCTGCACTTCAGAATACAATTATCTGATTCCCGATAATATTCAGCTCAATTCTCAATTCAATATTGCAAAACGGACATCACCAACGAATCTCGGACTGATGCTTTGCACATTCCTTGCTTCAAGAGACCTCGGATTCATTGACACAAAAGAAATGTACGTCAGAATTTCACTTTCTCTTGACACAATAGGAAATCTGCCCGTATATAAAGGAAATTTATATAACTGGTATAATATTGAAACACTAAGCATCATGGAGCCTGAATTCATCTCGTCCGTTGACAGCGGCAATTTTCTGTGCTGCCTTACTGCACTGAAGGAAGGACTTAAGGAATACACCGATGAGCTGCCACAGATTACTGAGCTGACAGATAAAATCAACAGACTTATCGACCGCTGTGATTTCGGTTTTCTGTATTCTCCGAGGAGAAATCTTTTTCATACGGGATTTGATGTAAAAAACAATAAGTTTTCTGATTCATACTATGACCTGCTTATGAGTGAATCAAGGATGGCCGGCTATTTTGCCGTTGCAAAAGGACATGCGCCCGTAAAGCACTGGCAAGCCTTGGGCAGACCGTTATCTGCCGACGGAAGATACACCGGCACCGTCTCATGGTCAGGCACTATGTTTGAATATTTCATGCCGGCACTTTTTCTGCCGGATATTCCCCGCACACTTGCAGATGAATCACTGAATTTCTGTATTTATGCACAGAAAAAGAGAGTCGGGAAAACAGATATACCCTACGGAATATCGGAAAGCTGCTGCGGTGAATATGATGAGGAATCAAACTATCAGTATAAGGCACATGGAGTAAAAAGTCTGTGCATGAGACCTGATCCGTTTTCAGCAACCGTAATTTCGCCATATTCAACCTTTCTGACTCTGCCGTCTGATGTCCATGACGGTATGAATAACCTGAAAAAGCTGAAAGACCTCGGCGCTTACGGCAGATACGGATTTTTCGAAGCTGTGGATTTCTCACACAATCAATCCCCCTGCATGGTCAGATGCTTTATGTCGCATCATATCGGAATGAGCTTTCTTGCTGCCGTCAACTGTCTTTCTGACAATATAATGCAGAAAAGATTCATGAGGGATGAAGAGATGCAGGGGTGTTATTCCCTGCTTGAAGAAAAAATTCCCTCAGATGCAAAAACAAAAAAGAAACCCTGCATTTACCGATAAGCTCGGCTGTGCAGGGTTTTTTTTATCAATTTTTTGAATTGCGGCGGTGTGCCATGTAATCCTCGAGAATCATTACTGCGGATACGGCATCAACCACGGCTTTTCTTTTCTTACCTCGTGTATCGGTCATATTGAGAGCAAGATGAGCTGAAACTGTTGTAAGTCTTTCATCATAGAAAGCAACCTCAAGACCTGACTGCGCTGCAAGCTTTTCACCGAATTCACGGCAGGCTTCAGCTCTGAATCCCTCTGAGCCGTCCATATTCTTCGGAAGTCCCACAACGAAGGCTTCTGCTCTTCTCTCCTTTGCATAAGAGATAACCTTTGAAACAAGAGCATCTCTGTCGCTTTCCTTTATAACATCAACGGGAGAAGCAAGAATTTCATTTTTATCACATACGGCAAGACCTGTACGGACATCACCGTAATCAACAGACATTATAACCATCAGTTATTCACCCAACGGCTCTTCATTTCCGCCGCCTTCTCCACCAAGGTCACCTCCGCCGATTGCAGGCGGTGCGATTACCGGTGGCGGCTCAGTAGTAACAACAGGAGGTGTTGCTGTGGAAGGTGTTGCATTTGTGGTCTGCTGAGGTGCAGTCGTTGCATTGGGATCTGTCGTTGCATTGGGATCAGGCTCAGTCGTTGCGTTGGGGTCACCGATAAGTCCGCCGGGACCTGCAGCGCAGTTTGTACAAGTGGGAGGAAGTGAATCCGCCTTGTACCAGCCTGTTGCTGTTGTTGAACAAGTTGAACCTGCGATACGGCCTGAGTATACACAGTATGCTCGTTTCACAAGATCATCACTGAACTCAAATTCCTTTGCAGGAAGATTTTCATGAATCTTATTCATGATATTCTGATAAAGCTCACCGCAGTAGTTTGTTCTGAAATCAAGCTCTTCTGCGTGCTCTGCGTAACCCATCCATACTGCGCATACGTAGTAGGGAGTTCCGCCGATAAACCATCTGTCCTTTTCGTCAGATGTTGTACCTGTTTTTGCAAACATATCAAAGCCTGAAATTCTGTAGTTACGTGCAGTACCGTTTGACTCAGTAGCAACTGTCTGCATCATTTTGTTCATAACTTCAGCAGTACCGGTATCCATTACCTGTTCACCGGCATCGTTACGTGTAAGGTAAACCTGAGAGCCTGAGCTGTTTGTTACAGTGTAGTAACAATAAGGTTCGTAATATACACCGCCTGTACCGAAGGTTGTATATGCGGCACACATTTCAAGTGCATAAACACCGTAAGTCATACCGCCTACCGCCATTGAAGAATAAGTTCTGTCTGTTTCTTCAAGACAAGTGAACTTGAATGTATCCTGAAGCCATTCGTAACATGTGTCAATTCCAAGGTCATTTACAATCTGTGCAGGAATTGTATTATCAGAAGGAGCAATAGCCTTCTGGATATTCTTATAGCTTGTGGGTGAACCGGGGTCGCCGCCGTAGTTGTGAGGCCAACGCTTACCGTCAAGCATGATACCGTAATTCTGCACCATGGGGTATGACCATGTGTACTCATTACTGTCAACTGCAAGTGAGTATACACTCAGCGGCTTGATTGATGAACCGGGCTGACGACGTGAATCTGTTGCAATATTAAGACATCTTGCACTCAGCTTCTCACCTGCCTGACCGACAAGACCGAGAACACGGCCTGTGTAGTCCATGATTACCATACAGGACTGAACATCCTCACCATAGGAATTCTGTGCATTGGGGAAGCCTATTCTGTTATAATATACTCTTTCGATTTCCTGCTGAATATCCATATCTACTGCTACATGGATCTTGAGTCCGCCGTAGTATACCATTCTCCATGCGTCATTGTAAGAGTATGCATGAGTATCCATAAGGTCTTCGATAACCTGATCGATAACATAGTCAACGTAATAACTCTGTACAACTTCCTCTTCTTCCTCAAGAGGCTTTGCTTCTGCCTTTTCAAGGGCTTCTGCTGAAGGTACATAATCATCGTCAGTTGTGAATATGAGGTCATATGCTATTGCTTCATCATACTCTTCCTGAGTGATAAAGCCTTCATTGAGCATGCTCTTAAGACACCAACGGCTTCTTTCCTGATTCTTTTCAGGATTGATAATGGGGTTGTTTGCACGGGGTGCCTGTGTGATAGCTGCAATACATGCACTTTCTGCAAGATTAAGCTCACTTACATTCTTGCCGAAGTAGTATTCGGAAGCTGTCTGCACACCGTAACAGCCTGCATCAAGGTAAAGTGTGTTGAGATATGCCTCAAGGATTGTTTCCTTTGAATAATGCTTCTCGAGATTGAGTGCATTCTTGATTTCGTTGAACTTTCTGATATAAGTTACTTCACGTGCACCTGTAAGGTTTTTGATGAGCTGCTGAGTGATTGTTGAACCACCCTGACCGTCATTCTGGGGAAGCACCATAACAGAAATTGTTCGTCTCCAGTCAACGCCGGAATGCTTTCTGAATCTGACGTCCTCAAGTGCGATATATGCATTCTGAAGATGCACGGGAATTTCATCAAGGTCAACCCAGATTCGGTTTTCCTCACCGTGAAGTCTTGCAAGCTCTACTTCATTACCGTCGTTATCATATGCAAAAAGGATAGTTGTCTGACTCTGATGCTCTTTGTAGTCATCAAGGTCAATTGCAACCTGACCGTTTACAAAGTCAGTCATATACTTCATTACATAAAGTCCGACAGATGATACGGAAACAAGACCGATAAGCATAATCGCACACAGTGTGATTCCCAAACGTCTGAAAACTTTATGCTCTTTTTTCGGCTTTCTGGGTTTTGCCGTATTATTGTTGTTGGCTGCAGTTCTTGCGTAATTAACAGGTCCTGACTCTGAAGCTGAAACAGAAGTCTGCCTGTTTCTGATTGACGGGCCCTGACTGCCGTAACCGGAAGCAGAGCTGCCGCCGTTCATTGACTGCTGATCTCTTTTGTCGTCCATTTTAATTGCTCCTGCTGAAAAAATATTTATTAACCGGCTACGGGAACAAGGTAATCCATTGATACCCATCCACGCTTGCCGTTGTACTCAACATAACCCCAGGAGATATCACCGCTGTCATCAACGAACAGAACATTGACCTGTGTTCCGTTGGGAATAGCACCCATAGCACCGTATTCCTTACCTGCTGTGGGACGCATGTTAAGATCTGATGTTGAGCCTGTATCTACCTTGTATGAACCTGCACCGACAGCAACAATTGTGCCTGCAACGGGTTCATCATCTGTTGAAGGTTCTTCCTGAATATAGCTGGGAGGACTTGACGGAATCTCATCTTCATCAGACTTGTTTGAAGATACTGAATGAATGATAAGACTGAGAATTACGATAAGCAGAACTACTGAAGCTGCGATCATAATAAGGAAACGTCTGTCCATCTTCTTTACTTTTTCAATAATGCCGTCCACGACGGGAATCATCTTTCTGAGAAACTTCTGAAAACCGTTTTGTTTTGCCATAATACGGACCTCCTGAAAATATATTTTCTCTGATTAAACATTATAGCAAACGAAAACTCAAATTTCAATATGTTTAACAATATTGTAATACTATTTTTTTGTTTATATTAAAATATATCAGCTGAAAATTATTTCAGTTGTTGAATTAACTGTTTTCATGTGCTAAAATGGTCATGCAATCAATCTGCACTGAGGTAAAAAAACATGGCTGACAAAGAAAAAAATCCCCATTCAGGACACAGACAGCGTGTAAGGGCAAAATTCATTTCACAAGGAAATCTTGATGGATTTGCTGAGCATAATATACTTGAATTCCTGCTGTTTTATGCTGTGCCCAGAGCTGACACAAATGAACTTGCACACAGACTTATTGACACCTTCGGTTCACTGAAAGGTGTTTTTGATGCACCCTATGAAGCACTTACACAGATTGACGGAATCGGTGAAAATGCGGCAGTGCTTATGAAGCTCATACCCTCAGTTTCACGCACTTATCTTACACAGCAGACAGCAGATATAAAAACAATCTGCAGCACTGCTGATGCGGTAAATTATCTCAGACCGAAATTCACTTCACTCAGGCATGAATCATTGGTCATGCTCTGCCTCAACCGCTCAGGAAAAATCCTGAAATGCTCCGTTATAAGCGAAGGCGGAATTGACTATACTCAGGCTGACCTGAGAAAAATCCTTTTTGATATTCTCAGCTGTCACGCAACAGAAATAATCATTGCCCACAATCATCCCGGAGGTCTCTGTGTACCGTCAAAAGGCGATATTGCCATGACTCAGATGATTTCAGATTCGGTTATGAATACCGGTACAACTCTGAGAAATCATATAATTATCTGCGACGATGATTATTTCTCCTTTGCAGACAACAGCATTATGAGAAAATATCTCAGAAGCGAAAGCAGAAATGTTTTTGTGGCAAATGAGGACGAGGAGGATTATGATTGACAGGACTTATTGACGTAGGCGGCGGAATGAGAGACGTTTACGGAAGCGGTGTCATAGATTGCTTTATTGACAACGGAATTACCTTTGATATGTGCATCGGAGTGTCTGCAGGAAGTGCAAACATCGCAAATCTTCTGTCGTCACAGAGAGAGCGCACATTCCGTTTCTATACAGAATATTCATCAAGAAAAGAATATATGAGCATGCAGAATTTTATCCGGACAGGCTCGTATTTCGACCTTGATTATATATACTCAACACTGTCAGACGAAGACGGTGAAGACCCTATTGATTTTCAGGCAATCATCAGTAATCCATGTCCGATGATAACAGTTGTAACAGACGCAGAATCGGGAAAATCCGTATATCTCGGCAAGGAAGAAATCAGCAGAAATGACCTGTGGGTAATAAAAGCATCATGTGCTGTGCCAGGCGCTTGCAGGCCTTTCAGACACAACGGAAAGGAATATTTTGACGGCGGAATTTCCGACCCTATCCCCGTCGAAAAAGCATTTGAAATGGGATGTGACAAGGTCGTTGTAATTATGCCACGACCTGCAAAAGAAAAGAAAAGTGAGCATTCCCGTCTGATGAAACCGTTTCTCAAGGGATATCCTGCGATACTTAAGCTTATAGCTGACAGACCGGAGATTTACAACAGAGAGCTGAAAATTCTCAATGACTATATAACGCAGGGCAAGGTTATTCTTATTTCACCTGATGATGACAAAGGCATAACAATGGTAACAACAGACAAAGCAAAGCTGACAGCATTTTATAACAAGGGCTATCATGATGCCGAGGCTGTGCTTGACAAAATAATTTGATTTACTTATTGACATAAGCACTTTAGTGTAATACAATAAAAACAAAAACAAGAGAGGAGCATTTATTATGCAAAAGACACAATGGTATAAAGACGCCGTATGTTATCAGATCTGGCCCCGTTCATTCTGCGACGGCAACGGTGACGGAATCGGTGACCTTGAAGGCGTACTCTCAAAGCTCGATTATCTCAAGGATCTCGGAATCAACTGTATCTGGTTTTCTCCCCTTTACTGCTCACCCAATGCAGACATGGGTTACGATATTTCTGACTACAGAAACATTTCTCCCGACTATGGTGACAATGAACTTTTCAAAAAGGTTCTTGATGAAGCTCATAAGCGTGGCATCAAGGTAATCATGGACCTTGTTGTAAATCATACATCTGATGAACACGAATGGTTCAAGCAGGGTATCGATAAGAACAGCAAATACCACGATTATTATCACTGGCGTGACGGCAAGGGCAAGAGACTTCCCAACAACTGGTCATCACTCTTCGAGGGTAAGGCATGGGAATACAATGAGAAAAACGGTCAGTACTACATGCATCTTTTCGCAAAGAAGCAGCCTGACCTTAAAATGGAAAATCCCGAAGTCCGCCGTGAAGTAAAGGAAATCATGAAATACTGGCTTGATATGGGTGTTGACGGCTTCCGTGAGGACGTTATCACATTCATTTCAAAGCGTGACGGTCTTCCCAACGGCCTCCCCATTCCTCAGGCTTGCGGTATGGAGCATTACATGGACGGTCCCCGCATCCACGAATATCTGACAGAATTCAAGCAGGTTCTTGATGAATACGACTGCTTCGTTGTCGGTGAAGCTCCCCTTATGACAGTAAAGAAAGCTCTCAAGTACATTCAGGAAGGTCCTGATCAGGAGCTTGACATGATGTTCCACTTCCAGCACATGGAAGCTGACTGTATCTTTATGGATTGCCTTTCAAAGCCCTTCAGTCTCAAGCAGCTCAAGGGTGTATTCACAGACTGGCAGGAAGGCCTTAAAGGCAAGGCATGGAACGCCCTTTACATGGAAAACCATGACCATCCCCGTATCATCAACCGTTACGGCAGTGTAAAATACAGAAATGAAAGTGCCAAGTCCATTGCAAATGCTTACATGCTTCAGTGCGGCACACCCTTCGTTTATCAGGGTCAGGAGCTGGGTATGATCAACATTGATCTTCCCGAGGTTGAAGATTATCAGGACGTTTTCGCAGTAAACAATGCAAAGACTCTCAAGCTCTTCGGCTTCTCTGACGAAAAAATAAAGGCAAGACTCAAGCAGTCAAGCAGAGGTAACGCAAGAACACCCGTACAGTGGGATAATACAGAAAATGCAGGCTTCACTACAGGTACTCCCTGGATGCCCGTTAACCCCGCTTACAAAGACGGTATCAATGCAGCTGACGAAGCAAAGGATCCCAATTCAGTTCTCAATCATTACAAGGCTCTTATCAGCTTCCGTAAGAATAATGACCTTATTTCAAAGGGTACATACAAAGAGCACTGCAAATCAAGCAAGGATCTTTATGTTTACGAGCGTGTATACAACGGACAGAAGCTTCTTGTTATCTGTTCATTCTCTGAGAAAGCAGTCAATTTCAAAGCTCCCACCGGTTATGACCTTACTCAGGGCAAGGCAATTCTCTGCAGCCATCAGGACAACCCCGTTTCAGCAGAAGGCTTCACAACAAGACCTTACGAAACAAGAGTTTATCTTTTCGAGAAATAAGCAGATTTTCACCCGCCATGTGCGGGTGATTTTTTTTGAAATTACATTGACATAAAGCCTTAAGAGTTTTATACTGATCATATAATATTCAGGAAAGTGAGAATTTATATATAATCAGATGACAACACAGAAACATGAAAAAAAATCAAAAGAACCTTTATACATGAGGCTGTACAAACAGCTTCGTGATGATATTGTAAACGGCAAAATTGCCGCAGGTACAAAGCTTGCGTCAAAGCGTACATATGCTGAGCATTCGGGTGTCAGCGTCATTACCGTGGAGTATGCATACAGACTCCTTGCAGATGAAGGCTACATTCAGCCTGTGGAAAGAAGCGGATATTTTGTCAGCAAGCTTGACAATGTAATAACACCGCAGAATGACAGACACACGGAAATGAAGACTGATTCTTCAGCCGAAATTGACACTGACTTTCCTTTTGCAACATATTCAAAGATTTCCCGTCAGGTGCTGTCAAAATACGGTGAACAGCTTATTATAAAATCTCCTCATAACGGCTGCGAAATACTTCGAAATGCCATTTCCGACTATCTATTCAGATACAGAGGAATCACAGCACCTGCTGAAAATATTGTAATCGGCTCAGGTGCTGAATATCTTTATGCCATGATAGTCCAGCTTTTCGGCAGAGATATTGTATACGGGCTTGAAAACCCGTCATACGAAAAAATCAGAAAGGTCTATGAAGCAAACGGTGCATTTTGCGAAATGCTCCCCCTTGACAATCACGGAATTTCAACGGAAAGTCTTGCAAAAACAAAGGCAGACATCATTCATGTAACTCCATACAAAAGCTTTCCTACCGGCACTACAGCACCTGCTTCAAAGCGCTTTGAATATCTTTCATGGGCTAAACAGCACGGCGGAATAATTATCGAAGATGACTTTTCCTCTGAATTTGCAGTCAACACAAAACCTGTGGAAACAATCTTTTCAATGGACATGAATTCATCAGTCATATATATGAACACTTTTTCAAAAAGCTTGACCTCTGCCATCAGAATCGGATATATGATTCTGCCCTCTTCCCTTGCAGAAGAATACAGAGAAAAGCTGGGCTTTTACTCCTGCACAGTGCCCGTTGCAGACCAGTACATTCTGGCTGAATTCATAAACAGCGGAAGCTTTGAACGGCACCTGAACAGAATGCGGAGAAAAATACGCAAAAACTGAAAATGTCCGTTTCAATATATTGTAATTATTGATTTATTTTTATAAATATGCTATACTTCACACAAAAAAATCAACAGGAGAAATTTCATGAATATACTCTCAATCATATTTGCAGTGTTTGCGATAATCGGTGCTCTTGACCGTATTACAGGCAATCACTTCAAGCTCGGCGAAGAATTTGAAAAAGGTATAACAGCATCGGGTACACTTGCACTTGCAATGGTCGGTATGATATGCATCGCACCTACTCTTGCGAATCTTATTTCACCCGTGCTTGAGCCGTTTTCAGCTCTTACGCACATTGACAAATCATTTTTAGGCAGCTTCATTGCCAACGATATGGGCGGTGCATCTATTGCTTCCGTGCTTGCTTCTGACGAGGTTGTGGGCGGTTTCAACGGTCTCGTAGTTGCATCAATGATGGGATGCACCATCTGCTTCACCGTGCCGGTTGCACTCAAGACAATTGACAGCAAATATCACAAGGAAGTTTTAAGCGGTATTCTCTGCGGTATTGCAACTATGCCCATCGGCTGTATCGTTTCAGGTATCATGCTTGGAATTTCCTTCGGCTCACTTATGCTTAATCTTATCCCCGTTATTCTTATGGCTGCGATAACTTGCATAGGTCTTGTTTTCAAGCCTGACCTCTGCCGTAAAATTTTCGGAATTATAGGAAAAATTGTTATTATCATAATCACTGTCGGTCTTGCGGCAGGAATCTTCGAGTACATAACAGGCTATACACTCATTCCCGGAATGGCACCCGTAGAAGAAGGCTTTGCTATCGTTGCGGGAATTGCAATAATACTTGCAGGTGTATTCCCTCTTATTGCATTCATCTCAAAAATCTGCAAAAAGCCTTTTATGAAAATCGGCAGCAAAATCGGCATCGACGAAAACAGCGTACTCGGTCTGATTTCTTCTCTTGCAAACAGTATTCCCACATTTGACCTTGCGGAAAAGATGAACGAAAAAGGCCGGATGATGAATATGGCATTCACTGTTTCCGCATCTTTTGTTTTCGGTGACCACCTTGCATTCACAATGGCATATGACAAAGCATACCTTCCTGCAATGATTGCGGGTAAGCTCGTCGGCGGTATTGCCGCTGTCGTTGCCGCACACTTTATGTATAAAAAATCCGTGAAACAATAATTTGTCGGGAATGCCTCGACAAATTCTGATTTACCCCCACAAAGGAGCGAAATTCTATGGCAAAAATCATTACATCAAAAGCACACACAAGCGGTATTGCGCTTGGAGGCATCGGCACAGGTACGGTTGAGCTTCTTCCCGACGGTGAATTTCACTACTGGCAGATTGCAAATCCCGAAAGATTCACTACGGTCAGCTGGGAAAAAGAAGTTGATGACGGTGAAAACAGCACCGGTGCGCTTTCATTCTATGTCCGAACAAAAGACAATAACGGAAAAACTGTTGTCCGTAAGCTCGGAATGAAGACAGACCCAAGAGATTTTACATACCGTATGTTTGCATGGAACAAGCCTGTTGAAAAAATTGAATTTGACGGCAGATTCCCCGTCTGCAACATTGATTATATCGACAATGCTCTTCCCTGCAATGTTTCTCTCAAGGCAATTTCTCCTTTTGTGCCTCACAAGTCAGATATTTCGGCAACACCCGGTTTTTATCTTGATTTTACTATAGAAAATCCCACAGACAAGGAAATTGAAATCAGTCTCCTTGGCACAATTCAGCCTGATTTTGCAAATGAAGGCGGCTGCGAAAATTCATTTACCGCTTTCGGTGACACTCACGCAGTATTCATGAAGCCTGCAACAGAAACAGACAAACCCAACTGCGGTAATCTCTGTTTCTCTGTCAGCTCAGACGGTGAAAAATCACACATCACAGCTGATTTCAGAAAATATATAAAAGAATATGTCGCATATTCCAACGAATACGGCGTTACTCAGGAATCCGTCCTTTTTGATTTCAGAGATAACGGCAGACTCAATGATTCTGATTACGGAAAGAAGCCTGCCGATATTCCCGAAGAAATTGAAAATGCAGATATTGATGCTCTTTACGACGAATATACAAAGCTTCCCTTTGCTGTATCATTACTTGAAAGAGTCAGACAGTTTGACCCTTCATTCCCGTCTGCAAAAGACGATAAAATCAATTATCTCAGGTATATCAAACAACAGATAGAGAGAATGGATTGTGAATTCGGCTCTTCTGCTCTCTGCAGTGCAACAAAGCTTGCACCCAATGAGAAAAAGACTGTCAGATTCATTCTTACATGGTACTTCCCCAATCATCTTACAGCTGATGGCAAAAAGCTCGGTCATTACTACGAGAATCTGTATAAGGATTCACTCGAAGCAAACAGATTCCTTGCAGAAAACAACTATATAGCAGAAGCGGCATCTGCATTCTCAGACCTTATTTTCAATACAGATATGCCTACGGTG
>JAFYUD010000071.1 GCA_017549665.1 Clostridia bacterium
CAACAGGAATAAAACCGAGGATCTTCTTCTTTGTTGAGTTCTTCTCTGTTGTTTCGGGAATATCCTCGTCAGTAATCACAGGATCATTTTCTTTCAGCTCTGATTCATCAATAGCAGGCTGAGTTTCAAACTGATCGGGAGTTTCGGGGATACCTTCATCACCATCGATGATATCATCTGTAAATGAAACATCGGGGATTGCAGCATAAGTTCTTTCTGTATCTGACTTGAGCTTCACAAGAACAAGTGTACAATCCTTTCCTGCTGCTTTTGCAAGAAGCTTGAAAAGGTCACGTGCCATTGACTTGAGGTCATTACCTGAATCAAATACATTTACAATTGCATCGTAATCAAGATTGTCTGACACTTCCTCACCGAGAAGAGCGAAGATGTCACCGTCAGCGATTGTATCAACAAACTGGAAGCCTCTGCCTTTTTCTTCCTCAGAAAGAGCGATTTCAAAAAGCTCACCGTCAGAAAAACGGAGAATATGGCAACCGCCTGTCTTTGATGCCACAACGCAATCGTCGTAGGCACAGACTATACCCATTGATAATCTGCCGTTTTCGATGCCGCACTTTTCGACTACAGCATCCATATCGTCATAATAACGATTTAAAACTGACTCGGAATTATACTTATTGAAGTTTACATCTTTTACATAATCATTGAAAGCTGTAGCCGCACCTGAAGCAAAACCTTTCTGATTGCCTGAAGCAACAACAGAAATATAGGGAGGCTTTACACTGCCTGCAGCCTTGAAGCCATTATCAGCCTCTTCAGCGGAAATAACCTTACCGTTAAGATTAAGATTGTCACCATTAAAGCCCTTTGTAAGACGGCTTTTTGTGATTGCTACGGATTCAGCAAGAATAACTGCCATTTCATTCACCTTACCATAATATTTTAACTAATTCATTGTATCATTAAATTTACTTTTAGTCAATACAATCTGACTATTTCTTGTGAACAGATTCATTTATAAGCTTCTGCTTTTCCTCCCATAAGGGCTTTGAAAGGTCAACATAATAATTATGCGGATATTCAAAACGAAGAACTTCCTCCCAGAGAGTGTCAACCTGTTCTGCACAGTATGCTCTTATCTCTGAAACATCGGGAGAATTATAGACACACTTTCCGTCAACAAAAATCCGTTCAAGAAGCTGTCGTGCAACAAAATTATCAACTGTTTTTGTCTTCCATGTGTAGTCAGGATCAAACAGCTCATATTCACTCATTTCGGAAATATTTTCGTCTTCAAGTGTAAGAAGGTCAGCAATCGCCTTACCTGTTTCCATATCGAAAAGTCTCCAGAGTAATTTTGAACAGGGAGTCGTGATTTTGGAAACATTTTCACTGATTTTGATACAGTTTTTGACTTTACCGTCTTTTTCAACTGCTGCAAGCTTATACACACCGCCGAAAACAGGTGAAGAAGCACTTGTAATAAGTCTTTCACCTACAAGGAATGCATCTACACGTGCACCGTGGCTGAGCATTTCACGGATAATATGCTCATCAAGTGAATTTGAAGCATAGATATCACAGTCGGGAAAGCCTGCTTCATTAAGCATTTTACGGATTTTCTTTGAAAGATAAGCAAGGTCGCCGCTGTCGATTCTGATACCCTTGGGTCTGAATCCACGGGGAAGCACTTCCCTTCTGAATGCCTCAATGGCATTGGGCACACCTGAATTGACAGAATTATATGTGTCAACAAGAAGAATACAATTATCGGGATATTCTCTCGCATAAGCACAGAATGCATCAAGCTCTGAGTCAAAGGACTGAATCCACGTATGACTCATTCCGCCGTAAACGGGAATGCCGAACTGCTTCGCAGCCTGAGCATTTGTAGTAGCTGAGCAGCCGCCTATATACGCACTTCTTGCACCGAGCACGGCAGCATCGGCACCATGTGCACGTCTTGAGCCTGACTCCACAACACTTCTGCCCTGAGCTGCTCTGACAACACGGTTTGCCTTAGTCGCAATAAGAGTCTGATGATTTATATTAAGAAGGACAATGGTTTCAATCAGAAGCGCCTGAAGAATAGGGCCTCTGACCTTGACAATCGGCTCACCTGCAAAAACGGGTGTACCCTCAGGCACTGCCCAGATATCGCAACGGAATTCAAAATCTTTCAGATAGTCAAGGAATTCCTCAGCAACACCGTTTTCTCTGAGGAAATCAATATCCTCTTCATCAAAATGAAGCTGTGAAAGACTTTCACAAAGCTGCTGCACACCTGCCATGATGCAGAAGCCGCCCACCTGAGGCATTGGTCTGAAAAACATATCAAACCATGCAACGGTATCGGTCATGCCCTGCTTCATAAAGCCGTTTGCAAGGGCGACCTCATAAAAATCCATCATAAGATTATATTTTTCGGTTTTGTTCATCATAAGAAACAGTCCTTATAAGTCATATATATAAATAATACCACACACAGAAAGCATAATCAAATACTATTTTCATCGAAATATGAAAAAATAATAAACAAAAAATAAAATATTCCACAAAGGATTGCAATTTATGTATTAATATGTTAATATGGTAACAGTTAATCGGAGGTGAATTCATGAGAGTAAGAAAACAGGAGCTTGGAGACCGTAATATAGCAGGCGGCAGAGTTGAAATGAGAAGAAAAGCTATCGGTATGAAGCAAAAGGATCTCCTCACACAGCTTCAGGTAAGAGGTGTTGACCTCAACGCTTCCGGACTTTCAAATCTTGAAGGTCAGATTAGAAGCATTAATGACTACGAACTTTTGGCATTGGCAGATGTTCTCGGAGTGTCAGTTAACTGGCTCTTAGGACTTGAGGACTAATTACATATAAATTAAACTCCCTTTTCAGGGAGTTTTTTCTTTTACCTGCGGAAATATTTATACAGATCCGAGCAGAGATAAAGTGAGCCGCAGACAAGAAGCACATCGTCCTTACCGGTGGAAGCTACGGCGGCTCTGAGACCGTCAAGCTCATCGGCATAATAAACGGCATGAGTGCCGAAGGATTCAATCATTGATGCGAGCTTATCACTTTTCATGCTTCTGGGATTTGACGGTGTGACGGTAAAAACTGTACTGAAGCAGGGCATAAGCAATTCAAGCACACATCTTACATCCTTATCCTCCATCATACCCATAACGGCATTGATTTTTCTGCCTTTAAGGTAATTATCAATAACGAATCTCAGTGCTTTTGCAGAGTCTTCATTATGACAGCCGTCAAAAATCACAAACGGTGAATCTGAAACAATCTCGCATCGTGCGGGATTTTTTGTTTTCTGTATACCGTTCCGTACAGCCTTATCGGGAATTGAAATTCCCTGTAATTTCAGCACATTAAGACATTCAAGCGCAGTAATGCAATTCTGAATCTGATGATTTCCCGGAAAAGGCACATGCACCTGACACAATTTATAATTAACCGTACTGCCCGTAATGTCGGAAGAAAGCTCATTACAATGCGAAAAATCGGCAATAACAAGCTCTGAATTATTGATTCTGCTCTGCTCCTTTATAACCTTCATCGCTTCGGGATTCTGAACTGAGCACGTCACAACGGGACAGTTTTTCTTGATTATTCCGCACTTTTCGTACGCAATTTCAGCAATGGTATTACCTAAAATATTCACATGGTCAAGTGAAACCGAAACAATAACACTCACAAGAGGTCTTTCGATAACGTTTGTTGCGTCAAATCTGCCGCCCAGACCTGTTTCAAGCACAACGAAATCACAGCCTGCATTTTTATAATGAAGAAATGCCGCTGCAGTCACAGCTTCAAACTCAGTTATTATAACATCTTCACTTCTGAGCTTTTCGATTTCAGTTTTAACAGTTTCTGTGACAGCTTCAAG
>JAFYUD010000072.1 GCA_017549665.1 Clostridia bacterium
GATGTATTTCACTGTCATATACCACACTGTCATATTTTTCAAAAAAGTCTGAAAGACAAGTACAATACTTCTCTTTTTCATCACATACAGCACTCAGATGATATGATTTTTCAAAAACATGAAGCTCCTTTGCACTGTGACAGTTTCTGAAATTCTCAAACGCAAAGTCAACGGGGGCTTCATTATCCCGTCTGCCGTGAAGCAGAAGCACGGGACGACTGCATGATTTCAGTGCTTCACATACACAATAATCATGAAGACTTATTCTGTATTTTTTCATCAGAAAGCTGTCAAGCTTTTCTGTGTCATACCTGTTTCCGATATTATGACTGACAAATGAAAAGGGATGCGAATATGCACTGTCTGCAATAAATCCGTGTACGTTTGCAGGAAGCTTCATTCCGCTTGTCATAAGCGCAACTGCACCGCCCGATCCCATCCCGTAAATATAAACGGGAATATCATCCGAAACATTACTGCAGACAGAATTGATAATATCAAGACACGTGTGTCTTTCGTTTATGCCGAATGTAAAAAACTCCCCGTCACTTTCCCCGTGAGCAGGCATATCAAAAACGAAAATACTGCAGGAATTTTCCCAAAGAAAGGGAAAAATGCAGGCAAAATCCTTTTCGGGATTACTCTTATAATCATGAAGTGTAATAATAACCCGTTTCGTATTTTCTGCAGGATAATATCTGCATGAAACTGCATTATTCATTCTGTCTCTCAGAATTATTTTTCGCATACGGGAGGAATCAATCTGATTCATACACCTGTTTTCATGTCTGTTACGGATAAAAGACGTATCATTATTACATAATGTGCTGAAAATTTTTCTGTACCACATTTTATCAGACCTTTCGAAATTATATTTCAATTATGGTTCGATTCGGTGGTAATTATTCATTTCCGGCATGTAATGAAAAAATCCCGCACAAAGCGGGATCTTTTTATTATTTCTTAATCTTCATTGAAATATCAAATGCTTTGACAGAATGAGTGATTGCACCCATTGAAATGATATTCACGCCTGCCTGTGCAACTGTTCTGATATTATCAAGTGTTACGTTACCGGATGCCTCAGTAAGCGCCCTGCCGTCAATAATCTCAACAGCCTCCTGCATCTGTTCAAGTGTCATATTGTCAAGCATGATGATATCTGCACCTGCACTGACTGCCTCTCTGACCTCATCAAGAGTTCTTGTCTCAACCTCGATTTTTACAGTGTGTCCGATTTTGCTTCTGAGCGTTTCAACAGTCTTTGTGATTCCGCCGCCTGCATCGATGTGATTATCCTTGAGCATTGCAGCATCTGAAAGATTATATCTGTGATTATGTCCGCCGCCGCATGTAACTGCATACTTCTGGATTGCACGAAGTCCGGGAAGAGTCTTTCTTGTATCTGCAATTGATGTACCTGTGCCCTCAACTGCCTTTACTGCAACGTTTGTCATGGTTGCGATACCTGACATATGCTGAACGAGATTGAGTGATGTTCTTTCACCCTCAAGGAGCCTGAGTGTCTTACCGCTGAATTCTGCAATAAGGTCGCCGGCCTTAAGCTCGTCACCGTCATGCTTGTAAAGTGTGTACTCAAATGTATTATCAAGAAGTGAGAATACACGCATTGCAATATCAATACCGCAAAGAACACCGTCTGCCTTTGAAACAAAATAAGCCTCGGTTCTGTGGTCGTCACCGAAAAGATAAGCAGAAGAAACATCTATGTAATTGATATCTTCTGTTATTGCCTTTTTGATAAGCTCATCTACATAAAAATCGGGAAGTATCATCATTTTTCATCCACCTCCGCCTTAAAGGATTTCTTCTTTTCGGAGAGGAAGTTATTAACCAAAACGTTTCTTAATTCATCGACAGAAATTCCCAAATGAATTTCACCGTTTTGCGCATAAGAAATCTTACCTGTTTCTTCCGAAACAACAACAACGACCGCATCAGAAATCTCGCTCAGACCTACTGC
>JAFYUD010000073.1 GCA_017549665.1 Clostridia bacterium
GGCGAATTTTCTCCCGTTTTTTATAAGAAGGATAAGTATGAGGTTATTGAAAAGGGTAACTTCTGGCTTTCAGAAACTCCCGAAATCCCCGGAAAGGGCTGGGATGCGGCGTGTGTAAGAATCTGTTCTTATGCTGTTCTCAAGGATAAGAAAACAGGCGAAAAGTTTGCACACTTCAACACCCATCTTGACCATATAGGTGATGTTGCAAGAAGTGAGGGTGCAAAGCTTATTGCTGACAGAGCTGATATGTTCAAAGGCATTCCCACAATTGTTACAGGTGACTTTAACGTAAATCCCTCATCAGGCGCATATAAAACAATCACAGCGGCAGGCTTTGCTGATGCACGTACACTTGATGCAAATGCAAATGATGTCAAGACTTATAACGGTTTTGATGAAAATGAGCCTGAAATGATTGACTTTGTATTTGTAAAATACGGATTTAAAGTAAAATCATGTAATACACTCACTGATAAAGCCGACGGAAGATATATTTCTGACCATTATCCTGTGCTTGCAGAGCTTGAATTTTAATTAAGGAAAATTTTTATCATTGCAAACAACAAGTCCTTGGAATATGATATTAACAGATATTTTAAGGGGTGTTGTAATGATAATTTCACAAACGGATAACAGGATTTGTGTCAGGCTCACAAATGAAGATATGCTTGAGCTTGATATAACATATGAAGAGCTTGATTATTCAAATATTGAAACAAGAAGAGTGCTGTGGACACTTCTTGATGAAGCACGGCACAAGCTGGGCAGAAATATACATATAGCGCAGAAGATGCTTATTGAAGCCATGCCTGCTGATGACGGCGGATGTGTGATATGGTTTACCGTGACAGATGAAAAATCTGCCGTCAACGGTAAAAAACAGCTTGTGAAGCTGACCGGCTCACTTGTAATCTGTATGTCAGATAATATAGATAACATGAGTGAGCTTGCGAAAGTGCTTTCCGCTTCGGGAAAAATATCAGGAAGTGAATTGTTTTCTGACGGCAAGCATTACCGTATGATTCTCCGACCCGATATTTCGTGCTCGGAAAATATTGAAGCCGTAATCTGTGAATTCTGTGATATATGTGATTCTTCTGTTGCGGCAGGTACATATGAACACTGGAAGCTTCTCGCATCCCCCGATGCAGTAGGTGTTCTCGGTGCATTGAGCTGAATCATAAAGTTTATGATTATCCTGTTGACAGACTGTATGTAGAAATATAAAATAAAGAAAAAGAGATATGAAAGACGTGATATTGTGATGGAAAATCTCGTGGAAAATACAATTACTGATGTTCAGTTCAGCGGACAGAAATTTCAGTTTGCTGAGGAAAATAATGATACAGAAACTGCTAGATTGCGTTTTGCTCTCGCACGTGAAGGCGGGACTGTAGTTTTCGGTAAATTCAAGCAGTGTGCTGAGAGGAATTGCAAAAAAACTCCTGTTGAGTGGATTGTTCTTAAACGGTACGGTAACAGATTTCTCCTTCTGAGCAAATATGCTCTTATCGGAAAATGCTTCAACAGCCTTAAGAGTGCTTCTGATATGTGCTTTGAGCAGGCAGATGAAAATAAGAAAGAAAACGATCCCAATCTTCCCGTGCCCTGCAAAAAGATTTTCCGTAAGGAAGATGATATAAACAGTCCGTATTATGACCCCGAAGCCACAACATGGGGCGAAAGCAGTATCAGAAGATGGCTTCATATCGAATTTATGAGCGGAAAGTTTTTTGACTCTGCATTTTCGGCAGGTGAAAAACAGCTTATTGAAAAAGTAAAAATCAAAAATTACGGCAACCGTATGCATGATATTGACGGTTGTGAGCCTACCGAAGATTATGTTTTCCTTCTCAGCAGTGATGAAGTAAAGCAATATATCCCGTCAAAGTCACATCGTGTTGCAATTGCTACACCTTATGCACGCAAAGTCGGTGCAAGTTGCAACAGTAATCACCAGTGCAGCTGGTGGACACGTACACCCGGTACAAACGCACACGGCACACTTGTTGTTGATTCAACAGGTAATGTTGACAACAGCTTCAGTAATAATTTCGGGTTTGTGGGCGTACGTCCTGCAATCTGGGTAAATCTTGACTTTTAATCTGAGAAATCCGTACTGCTTCAGTGCGGATTTTGATATTTGACAAAAACAAGAGGTGTCATCAAATGGATAACAAAGAATGGTTCAGAAATGCGAAGTACGGCATGATGGCGCATTGGGGCTTGTATTCTGTGCTTGCAGGTGAATGGAAGGGCAGACGTGTCCGTGATTATGCGGAATGGATTCAGAGCTATATGCCTGTTCCGAACAGTGAATATGAACAGCTTGCGAAAATCTTCAATCCCATATATTTCAGCGCTGATGAGTGGATAAAGCTGGCAAAGGACAGCGGTATGAAGTATTTTGTTTTTACTTCAAAACATCATGACGGCTTTGCTATGTATAAATCATATGCAGATAAATTCAATGTTGTGGATGCAACTCCTTTCGGCAGGGATGTGGTCGGTGAGCTTGCGGAGGCTTGTTATAAATACGGATTGAAATTCGGTCTGTATTATTCTCAGGAGCTTGACTGGCACCATCCTCACGGAGGCGGATACGATCAATTTACAGGTTGTTCAGGTATTTCGTGGGATAACAGCTGGGATTATCCTGACAGAAGTAAAAAGGACTTTTCAATCTGCTTTGAAGATAAAATCAAGCCGCAGGTAAAGGAATTGCTGACTTCTTACGGTGATCTGTGTCTGATGTGGTTTGATGTTCCTCACACAATAACACCTGAGCAGAGTCTTGAACTTAATAAGCTTGTCAAGGAGTATCAGCCTGACTGCCTTATAAATTCAAGAATCGGAAACGGTGCTTACGATTATGTGTCACTGGGTGATAATGAATATCCTTCTGAAATGAAAAAAGCTGATGAAAATGCAGATCCCAACAGTATAGACGGCTTCAAGTATTCCCCGTACGGTCTTTATGAAACTGCCGGTACACTCAATTCATCATGGGGATATAAGTATTACGATCAGAATTGGATAACTCCCGAGGAAATAATTTCACGCAGAAAAAAGCTCAATGATCTTGGGATAAATTATCTGTTGAATGTCGGCCCTGATGCACTTGGCAGAATACCGTCATTTTCGGCAGAAGCACTTCTGAAAGCTAAATTATGATAAAAAAACCGACCGTCTGAAACGGTCGGTTTTTCTTATATATTCAGGAATGTTCTGAATGCAGTAATGTAAGATGTTGCAGTTTCTTTGTTGTCACTTTCGGCGAAAATACGAAGAAGAGGCTCTGTGCCTGAAAAACGGCAGATAACGAAGCTTTCATCCTCAAAATAAACCTTACAGCCGTCTTCGTAGCTTACTTTTACGACTTTCTTGCTGAATCCGGGCAGCTTCTTCTGATTGAAAATAATATCATTGACAACATCCTTGTATTCAGGAGTGAATCTGAGATTGTCTTCAACCATAACAAATTTACCGAACTGAGCTTCAAGTGAGTCCATGATTTCGGATGCGGATTTTCCTGTTACGCTTATCATTTCAGCAAAAAGAGAAGCCGCATACACTGAATCCTTACCGTGGATGTGTCCTCTTACTGTAAGACCGCCTGAAGATTCGCCGCCGAGAACAGCATCAACTTCATCGATTTTAGAGGAAATATATTTAAAGCCTACAGGTACTTCGTAGCATTTTTCACCGAAGCTTTCCGCAATTCTGTCAAGCATGTGTGTTGTGGCAAGATTTCTTACAACAGGGCCTTTCCAGCCTTTGTAACTGACAAGGTAGTAGTACAGCATGCAGAGAATTTCATTTGCATTGATATATCTGCCGTTGCTGTCGATGATTCCGAGTCTGTCACCGTCACCATCCATAGCAATACCTAAATCGTAATCACCCTTTGTGACAGCATCCTTAAGACTTGCAAGAGTCTGCTCTGTGGGGGCAGGCATCATTCCGCCGAAGTATGCATCCTTGTTGAGATTCAGTGTATCAAGAGTACATCTTGCGGTGAAGAAAATTACCTGAAGAGGATATGTGCCTGAGCCGTGCATTGTGTCAAAAAGAACACGCAGACCACGCTCTCTGAGAGCGTTCATGTCAAGAAGACCGATGATGTCATCAATAAACTTGTTGAAAGGAGAATGAAGATATATGATTTTTCCTTCTTCAACAGCCTCGCTGAAGTTGCAGTATTCAGGAATTTCAACTTCTGCAATAATCTGTTCAAGTCGCTGTGTTGTTTCAAGAGGAGCATCTCTGCCTTCGTCAACAATAAGCTTGATGCCGTTGTAATTTGACGGATTATGGCTGGCAGTAATTTCAATGCCGAAATGCAGATTCTTGTCCTTGACAGTGTGCATTATAAGGGGCGTAGGTGCAGAGCGACGAAGAATCCATACCTCAAGACCGCCTGCTGCAAGTGTTTCTGCTACCCATTTTGCAGCACTTTCTGACAGGAAACGTCTGTCGTAGCCGATAATGACAGGCATGTCAGCCTTGTTTTCTTCCTGAGCCAGCTTCAGTATACCGTATGCAACCTTGCGTATATTTTCGCAGATAAAATCCTCGCCGATAACGGCTCTCCAGCCGCCTGTTCCGAACTGAATCACTGTGAACACCTTCCCGTAATTTTATATTCCTTTATCATTTTAGCACATTTATTTGACAATATCTTATAAAAATAGCCGTCAGATTTATAATATCGGGTCAACTTTGTGTTGCAAAAAGCATGAATTCACGGTATAATATCCGTGAGGTGCATATGTATGGAGTATGTCAGAACAGAGCTTGATAATGCAATTACTATTGACGGAATATATACAATTCACTATTTTGAATATACAAAAGATTTTGCATATTCGGGTGAGTATCACAATTTCTGGGAAATTGTATACGCCGATAAAAAACGACTTCTGATAACAGCCGGTGCAAAAGATCTGATGCTTGATGTTGGGCAGCTGTACATTCATAAACCAAATGAATTCCATTCCATCCGCTGTGACGGTACAAATGCAGCCAATTCTGTTATTCTTTCATTTGACAGCAGCAGTGATGTGCTTATGAATATATCAGGTTCTCCCATTACCTGCTCTGCAGAGGAACGAAGAATAATGGGAAACATAATAAAAGAAGCAACAGAAGCCTTTTCAACACCGTTGGGGTCTCCATATATAAGTATGCTTGAAAAATCAGCCAATAGTGAATTCGGCTGTCAGCAGATGATAAAGCTTTATATGGAGCAGCTGCTTATTCATCTTGTTCGTGGCCATACTGGTACGGCAATGGTAAAAAATAGCGAAAGTGACCGTCTGCTGCTGAGTATATGCGATTATCTTGAAAAGAATGTTGATAAGCATCTGCAGTTTGATGATGTATGTAAGCAGTTCAATGCATCTGCATCAGTTATAAAAAGACTTTTTGCTTCGCACATGAATTGCGGAATTATGGAGTATTTTTCAAGATTGAAGGTTGATGCCGCAAAGCAGATGATCCGTGAAAATGATTATAATTTCACGGAGATTGCATCTCGTCTCGGCTTCAATAATTCTCAGTATTTTACCACTGTATTCCGTCGGATTTCAGGAATGACACCGTCAGAATATGCCAACTCGGTAAAGTCAAGATTCAGTAAAAATTAAAGGTGAGAAAATTGAATTTTAAAGAATTTTCTGAAAAATTTAATATAAAGCTCAATCCGCAGCAGACAGAAGCAGTCAGGTCAACGGAAGGTGCTGTATTGCTTCTTGCTGTGCCCGGAAGCGGAAAGACCACTGTGCTTGTCACACGTCTCGGATATATGATATACGGAAAGGGAATCAGTCCCGATAATATTCTTACAATGACATATACTGTTGCGGCAACGAGAGATATGCGTTCAAGATTTGCTTCACTTTTCGGAAATGAGCTTGCATCAAGACTCAATTTCAGCACAATCAACAGTGTATCGTGTCAGATAATACGTCATTTTGAACGCACGTCGGGCAGAAAAGCATTTGACCTTATAAGCAATGAGCAGGAGCTGAGCAAGCTTGTAGGTGATATCTATAAGTCTGTGACAGGTGAATTTGCGCAGGATGGTGATATCAAAAATATCCGCACTCTTATAACCTACACAAAAAATATGCTTCTGGAAGAAGACGAGATAAAAGGTCTTGAAAAGGAATGTAAATCATTTGCTGCTGTTTACAGTGAATACAGCAGAATCCTTCTTGAAAACAAAAAGATGGATTTTGATGATCAGATGGTGTATGCATATAAAATCCTCCGTATACATCCCGAAATCCTGTCTTATTTCAGAAGCAGATACAGATATATCTGCGTAGATGAAGCTCAGGATACATCGAAAATCCAGCATCTGATAATCAGACTTCTTGCAGGTGAAAACGGAAATGTTTTTATGGTCGGTGATGAAGATCAGAGTATTTACGGCTTCCGTGCAGCTTATCCGGAAGCGCTTATGGATTTTGAAAAGGTATATAAAAATCCAAGGGTGCTTATGCTTGAAACAAACTACCGTTCAACCTGTCAGATAGTTGAAAATGCCGATTCATTTATAAAGAAAAACAAAACAAGGCGTCCGAAAAATATGAAAGCCGCACTTGGAAGCGGCAGTGATATCAGATCTCTTAAATTCAGAAGGCGTACTGAGCAGTATGATTACCTTGTGAACCTTGCAGAAAATCCCTATGGAGAGACAGCTGTTCTCTATCGTGACAATGACAGCGCAATTCCGATTATTGATATTTTTGAGCGCAAAGGTATATGTTATCGCTGCAGAGGCAATGATTCTTCTTTCTTTTCCCATGCGGTTGTCAGAGATATTGAAGATATAATAAATTTTGCATATTCCCCTTATGACGGTGAATTGTTTATGAGGATTTATTATAAATTCAACAAAGGTATAAGCAAAGCAGATGCGATCAATGCAGTTAAATACAGCAGCAAAAAGAAGCTTCCCGTATTTACTGCAATGCTTAAATATTGCGAGCTTTCAAATTGGTGTGCAGGCAATGTACGTGAGCTTGAATGGAGCTTTGATATAATCAGGGAATCGACGGCATCTGTTGCAGTGGGCAGAATCAGACGTTTGATGGGGTATCAGGATTATCTTGAATCAAGAGGCGCAGATTCATCAAAGCTTGACATTCTTGAAGCAATTGCAATCAATGCAGGCTCTGCATCTGATTTTATTTCACGCCTGCATGAGCTTGAAACGATTATCAGAAACGGCTCTGATTGTGAATGTGATTTTATTCTGTCAACAATCCACTCTGCAAAAGGTCTTGAATACGAAAACGTAATTATAATCGATGCCATAGACGGATTGTTTCCGAAAATTGAGGGTAACTTCACAAGTGAGAGTGACATGAAAATGCTTGAAGAAGAACGAAGACTGTTCTATGTTGGTGTCACCAGGGCAAAACGGCAGCTGACCCTTGTTGAATATGAGAATTCATCAGGTATGTTTACTTCTCATTTCTTCCCGAAGGTAAAACAGGCTGTATTGAATCCGTCTTTGTATAATAAGTCTTCATTGCAAAAGAGTGAATTGTCAGGCTTTTCTCAAGGAGACAGAATAGTGCATAAATCATTCGGTAAAGGCATGATAAATGCTGTCAAAAACGGTGTTGCCGAAATTGACTTTGATAAAGGCGGAATGAGATATATTGATTTGTCTGTTGCCGTAAAAACAGGAATAATCAGAAAATGAATAAAAGAAAGGGACTGTTAAACAGCCCCTTTTTTTATGTCAGATTTTATCTGAAATCGATATTGTTGACCTTGCTTGTAGTGTCAATATATCTTGAGTAGTTTGATGCAGGAATCTTTGATGTTCCGCAGTAAACGTTTTCAATGATTGTATTATTGATTGATGAGTCAGCCTGAGTTGTGTAAATCTTGCTCTTTACAGTGTTTGAATTGTAGTAAACATTTCTGAATACAATGTTATTCATTGTTACACCGTAAGGTGTGGATTCAGTTACATAACAGCTGAATGCTGCAGCATCATTACGGTAAATTCTGATGTTTTCGAATGTTACATCAGAGATTGTGTTTGCCATCTGTGAGCAATCTGTAACCATAACACCGATAGCTGCGATTTCGTATTCACCCCATGTAGCATCGTGACAGATAACTGCACAGTTGCTGAATTTGACGTTGTCAATCTTAAGATTTGCTTCACCGGAAATACCGAATGCTCTTGCCTTACTTGCCCATGCAACACAGTCTGAAATCTCGATATCAGTTGAATAGCAGCTGGAA
>JAFYUD010000074.1 GCA_017549665.1 Clostridia bacterium
GCAGATGCTTCACAGATACATGAAATGCGCAGATACTATTTAAGAAACGGTATCACTTCAATACTTGCCGCTACTGTTTCTCTTTCTGATGCTGATATGAAAAAGGCTGTTGAATCGATAAATTCTGCATCTGAATACATCGATGATGAAGCAACAATAGAAGGAATAAACATAGAAGGTCCATATCTTTCACCGAAAAAATGCGGTGCTCACGACATTACATTGCTCAAAGAGCCTGATATTGAGTTTATAAATTCTCTTGGAGACAGTATTAAAATAGTTAATGTTGCTCCTGAATACACAAAAGCTTTTGATTTTATCGAAAATTTTAAAGGCAAAGTTTCTGTAGCACATACAGATTGTGATTACGAAACTGCAAAAGAAGCTATCATGCTTGGTGCAGACCACATAACTCATATTTTTAATGCAATGAACGGTCTGCATCACAGATTACCCGGTGTTATCGGTGCATTTTTTGATACAGACGCTGTTGCCGAAATCATTTGTGACGGTATACATATCCACGAAAGCATTCTGAGAATGATGTTCAGAGCTAAATCAGAAAATCTTGCAATCATCTCTGACTCTATGGCTGCGACAGGTCTCATAGACGGACAATACAAGCTCGGAGATCTTGATGTAACGGTCAGAAATTCAATCGCAACACTTGCAGACGGCACTCTTGCAGGCTCTGTAATGAATGTGTACAATATGATGCTTAATCTTATAAAAGCAGGTGTTCCTGCTGAAAAGGCAGTTGCATCCGCAACTCAGATTCCTGCAAATTCTGTAAATATGGGTGACAGAATCGGATATATCGAAGTCGGAAGAAATGCCGATCTTGTCATAACAGATGTAGATTTCAGTATCCTAAAAGTATTACATAAAGGTATTATTTGTTGACAAATTATTGAAATTAAAGTATAATATAAAAAAATGAATTCGGAGGAGTTTATATATGTGGCTTCAGGTAATTGTTGCAATTGTTGATATTTTAACAACCTTACTTAATCTTGTAAAATAACTTTCTGTGGTGTAAAGCATTATTCTTTACACCACTATTTTATGTAAAGCTATTTTCTTTACACGTTTATTTTCTTATTTTTCAATATTTTTTCTAAAAAAATATGTTAATTGTTGAAAAAAAGTCTTTTATATGATATAATAATTATATATGTGTTTTTATCGGACATGAAAGGATATCGAAATGAAAAAACGTGAATCAGCACTATTAAAAAAGAAAAAGCTTCCGGCTGTACCGACAACCGAAGGCTTGTTTAAATATTTTATAACATTCTTTCTCTCAAGCTTGTTCATCTGCATAATCTTTGCAGCAGCAAGCGGCGGTGATTCATGGAAAATGATGCTTTTCCACAGCGGAAAGTATACTGATATGTTCATGGATTTCTTCAACTCAATCAGAGATGGCGGATCTCCCAACGTTTACAGTGAAAGAAACAATATTTATCCGCCACTTTGTATTCTTATTTTCAGATTGTTCTCTAAACTCATAAATCCTGATCTTGTATCATCTCATTTCAAAAACAGAACATGGCTGCAGATGGATGAACTGTGTATGATGATATATTTCCTGTTCGCAATCATTTGCATACTCTCTCTTTGCAGATTGATCGAGTCATATATCAACATCAAAAATGATAAAAAGTTCAAACTTCATGCTGCAATCATTTCTTTCCTTGCAATTATTTCATATCCGGTTATGTTTTGTCTTGAACGAGGCAACATTCTTATTCTCAGTGTTGTATTTGCAATGTTTTTCATTTTCTTCAAGGATTCTCCCAATCCTATAATCAGAGAAATGTCATACATTGCTCTCGCCTGTTCAGCAGGAATCAAGTTATACCCTGCCGTTTTCGGACTTATACTTATAATCGAAAAGAAATATAAAGAAGCTGTAAGACTGATGATTTACGGCGTAATTATTGTAGTATTCCCCATCATCTTTTTCATAGATGATTTCGGAGCAAAAACTGCCGCTGTTTCATCACTACTTAACATCAGTGCTGCAAATGTAGCCAATGAAGAGACAGCTTCTGTTCTTATGAAGATTCTAAAAAATCTTCTTTCATTTGCAACAAACAAAAAAAGCAGCCTCAATTTCAGCAGTGTCAGCGTTCAGAATTTCATTTACATGTTAAGACCTGCCAATGCAAACTCAATAGCAAAAAGTGTATGTGCTATTACTGAAGGTATTGCACTTGTCTGCGCATTTGCCACAAGAAGCAATTGGAAACGTGTATTTCTTCTTTGTTATCTTATGCTCAACATACCTTCTGCTTCAAATTCATACGCACTTTCATTCCTTCTTATCCCGTTTATAATGTTCCTGTTCGGTAACGAAGAACGCAAAAAATCCGACAGATTCTTTATCGGTGCATTTGCAATTCTCTTAACTCCTCTGCCAACATTCTGGTATTATTATCAGAATGCAGTTGCAGATTTTACAAGAAGTCTTGGAATAGGCTATAATACTCAGCTCAATCAGTATATGAGCACCTTTGTTTTCCAGGCAATTTTTGTTGTTCTTGCATCACAAATCATATATTCATTTATTAAAGAACAGAAACGCAGCAAAAAAGATAAAGTTACAGTTACAACAGAATCAGCTGCTGAAATTCCTGCAGAATCCGAAAAGGAGGAATCTGCAGAATGAGCAAGCTTGTAACAATTATAATTCCCGTTTATAATGTTGAGAAATATCTTAAATCCTGCGTTGAAAGCTTAACAAAACAAACACATAAGGATATTGAAATAATCCTTGTTGATGACGGATCGCCGGATAATTCAGGAATCCTTTGCGATACACTTGCAGAAACAGATTCGAGAATCGTTGTTATTCACAAAGAAAACGGTGGTGTTTCTTCTGCGAGAAACGCAGCTCTCGACATAATGAAAGGTGATTTTGTCACATTTGTCGATGGTGATGACTATGTCGATGAGGATTTCATCAGCTGCATGTATAATGCAATAACAAAAAATAATGCCGACATTGCAACATGCGGGCATTACAGAGTCGAGTTTGACGGCACATTAAAATCAATTTATACTCTCTCTGACAATGCAGAAGACATTATATGCAAAACAGGTATAGAATCACTTACCGATATGTTTTACGGTGAAACATGCTCTGCTTCAAGTGGCAGCAAGCTTTACAAGAGGTGTTTCTTTGACAATCTCAGATTCCCCGATTACGTAATGGGTGAAGATACGTATGTTGTGTATCATGCTTTTTCTGAGGCTGAAAAAATCGCACACACAAACAAGCCTCTCTACTATTACGTACAGCACGAGTCAAGCGTTACTAACAAGAAAGCTAATTATATAAAGTTCTATGACTATGTCAGATTGTATGATCATATTCTTGAAGTTGATAAGAATCTAACAAATAAAACTTATTTCAATTCTCTTGCTAACAGACTGATAGAAAATAATTTCTGGGTTTATATGAAGCTGAGAAATGAACCTGACAAGTATAATGACGAAAAACAGCATATAATGGATAACATAAAAACATTCAGAAAGTATGTTATCACAAACAAAAAATCAGAATTCCGTGTTAAAGCGGCGTGTATACTCTCCTATTTCGGCCCAAAAATGATCAAATTTATCTACGATATCCAAAAATAAAAGAACCGATACAATCGGTTCTTTTTTATTATTTTATATCGCCCTGATTTTTATATTTTGATTCACAGTAAATACATCTGTAAACTCTGTTTTCTCTGTCAGTAAGCTTGAAGATATCAGGTAATTCCTGTTCAACAGATGTAATACATCTTGGATTTGAACACTTGATAACACCCTCAACCTTTTCGGGAAGCTCGAGATGCAATCTTTTTGCAACTTTACCATTTTCTATAATACTGACAGTAATTCCGGGATCAAGATATGCAAGCACATCAAGATTTACATCAATCGGTTCACAGATTTTAAGAATATCTTTCTTTCCGAGCTTAACGCTTTCGGCATTTTTGATTATAGCAACCTGACACTCAAGCTTATCAAGATGCAGAGCTTTGTAAATTTCCATTGCTCCGCCTGCATGAATATGATCAAGCACTACGCCGTTTTTTATTGTTCCGACTATCATCATTCTACCCCCAAAAGCTTTAAAATAAGAGCCATTCTGATATACTTTCCGTTAAGAGCCTGTTCAAAATAACATGCTCTCGGATCGTTATCAATTTCTACAGCAATTTCATTTACTCTGGGAAGAGGATGAAGAATAGCAAGATCATCCTTAGCCTTTGCAAGCTTCTGCATATTCAGAATATATGTATCCTTAAGTCTGATATAATCATCTTCATTAAAGAATCTTTCTCTCTGAACTCGTGTCATATAGAGAATATCAAGCTCGGGAATTGCATCCTCCAAACTTCTTGTCTCTACATATTCAATATTATTCTTATCAAGAACTTCCTGCTTGATATAACCGGGAACTTTAAGTTCATCGGGAGAAATAAGCACAAATTTAACATCTTCATATCTTGACATAGCCTCGATAAGAGAATGAACTGTTCTTCCGAACTTAAGGTCACCGCAAAGACCGATTGTAAGACCGTTAAACCTGCTTTTTTTTCTGTTGATAGTCAGAAGGTCTGTAAGTGTCTGTGTAGGATGGTTATGACCACCGTCACCGGCATTTATAATAGGAACAAGTGAATGCATTGATGCAACAAGAGGGGCACCTTCCTTGGGATGACGCATTGCAATAATATCTGCGTATCCGCCACATACCTTTACTGTGTCAGCAACACTTTCACCCTTGGAGGCAGATGAACTGTCTGAGGACGAAAAGCCTAATACATTGCCGCCGAGCTCATACATTGCAGCCTCAAAGCTGAGACGAGTTCTTGTCGAAGGTTCGTAAAACAATGTCGCAATCTTTTTACCACGACACTTTTCAGAATACTTTGAAGGATTCGCAATAATATCTTTTGCAACCTCAATAAGCTCATCAATTTCAGGAATTGAAAGCTCTTTTATGTCAATAAGACTTCTCATTCTGTTGCACCTATCCAGCTCTCATCAGAAGGATTATTTCTGAACTTGATAAGTCTTGCAATATCTTCAGGCTTGATATAGCCTTCCTCAGCAGCAACCTCAGCAATAACGTCAAAGTTTGTAAGGCTTACGTTCTTAACGTCAGCAGCAGCAAGTCTGTCAATACCCTTCTGCATACCGTATGTGAAAATGCTTACGATACCGAGAACCTCTGCGCCTGCTTCACGAAGTGCGTCAACAACGTCGATAACGCTGCCGCCTGTTGAGATAAGATCTTCAACAACTACAACCTTCTGACCCTTTTCAAGCTTGCCTTCAATTCTGTTCTGTCTGCCGTGATCCTTGTTGCCTGAACGGACATAGCCCATAGGCATATCAAGAATATGAGCTGCAATAGCTGCGTGAGCAATACCTGCTGTACTTGTACCCATAAGAACGTCACATTCGGGGTACTCCTTCTTAACTGTCTCTGCAATAGCTGTTTCAACAGTTACTCTGTGCTCGGGTGCCGTAAGGATGAGTCTGTTATCGCAGTAAACGGGACTCTTGATTCCGCTTGCCCATGTAAAAGGCTCTTCGGGGCGGAAGAATACTGCTCCGATGGATAATAACGCTTTAGCTACTTTTTTCTGCATGATATATCAATCCTTTCTTTAACCTACAAATTCTTTTACGCAACGTCTGTATGCTGCAACGGGATCCTCTGCTGCAGTGATGGGTCTGCCTACAACAATGTAGTCTGAACCGATTTCATTTGCTTTTTCAGGTGTTGTAACACGAACCTGATCACCGACTTCACCGTCAGCAAATCTGATTCCGGGTGTAACAGTATAAAATTCATTACCACATACATTATGAACCTTTTCTGCTTCAAGAGGTGAACATACAACACCGTCAAGACCAGCTTTTTTTGCATTCATAGCATAATGCATAACAACTTCATCAATAGGCTTATCAATAAGAAGATCAGCCTTCATTCTCTCTTCACTTGTTGATGTAAGCTGAGTAACAGCAAGAAGAATAGGTCTTGTGCCGTCGGGTCTTGTAAGACCTTCAATTGCAGCTTCCATCATGGCGATTGTACCACTTGCATGAAGATTGCACATATCAACATCAAGTGCAGAAAGAACAGACATTGACTTCTTTACTGTGTTGGGAATATCGTGAAGTTTGAGATCAAGGAAAATCTTATGACCTCTTGCCTTGATTTCTTTAACAATTGAAGGGCCTTCAGCATAGAAAAGCTCCATACCGATTTTAACAAAAGGTTTTTCCTCTTTGAAATTGTCAAGGAAATTCATACAACTTTCTTTGCTTGCAAAGTCACAAGCGATAATAACATCTCTACCCATCAGTGAGCGCCTCCTATAATATCTTTTAAATCTTTAATACCGTATTTTTCCATCGCAGCAGGTAATGCTTCAATGATATTTTTACACGCAAAAGGATCAACAAGGTTAGCAGCACCAACCTCAACTGCAGTTGCGCCTGCAAGCATCATTTCAATTACGTTTTCAGCAGTTGAAACACCACCCATACCGATAATCGGGATATTGACAGCTTCAAACACTCTGTAAACCATTGAAACAGCAACAGGGAAAATAGCGGGACCTGAAAATCCTCCTGACTTGTTAGCAACAACAGGCTTCTTTGTTTTCAGATCAATTCTCATACCCATAAGTGTATTGATCATACTGATTCCGTCTGCACCTGCATCTTCACATGCTTTTGCAATACTTACAATATCTGTAACATTTGGACTGAGCTTTATATAAACAGGCTTTGTTGTTACTGCTTTAACTGCTTTAGTAACAGCAGCTGCTGATTCAGCAGAAGTACCGAAGCTCATACCACCGCCATGTACATTAGGACAGCTGATATTAACTTCAAATATACCGACCTGATCTTCATCATTAAGCTTTTCACAAGTATATACATACTCGTCAATTGAAAAACCACTGACATTAGCAACAACAGGCTTGCTGTAGCATTCTCTGAGCTTAGGAAGCTCCTGAGAAATAACCTTTTCAACACCGGGATTCTGAAGACCTACGGAATTTATCATACCTGAATAGCATTCAGCAATTCGGGGTGTGGGATTTCCGAAACGTGGGTCCTTTGTTGTACCCTTGAATGAAAGGCTGCCGAGAATATTTATATCGTAAAGCTCTGCAAACTCATAACCGAAACCGAAAGTTCCGCTGGCAGGGATAATCGGATTATCAAGCTCAAGACCGCTTAAATTAACTTTTGTGCTTACCATATTATCTCCTCCTTAACAAGTACAGGACCGTCCTTACAGATTCTCTTATTGCCGTACTTGGTCTTGCATGAGCAGCCCATACAAGCACCAAAACCGCAACCCATTCTTTCCTCAAAGCTGAGCTGACCTGAAGTATCAGTATTATTATAAACAGCCTTAAGCATAGGCTCGGGACCACAAGTGTAAAAATATGTATAATCAACATCCTTAAGTGCATCAGTAACAAAGCCTTTTACACCTATACTGCCGTCAGCAGTTGCAACAATTGTCTTTGCACCGATTGCTTCAAAATCTTCTTTACAGAAAACTTCATCAGCCTTATTGAATCCGAGGATGGCTGTTACTTCCTTACCCTCAGCAATAAGCTTCTTAGCAAGATAGAACATTGGAGGTACACCAACACCGCCACCGAGAACAACAGGCTTATCACCTGAAACAGATGTATCAAAACCGTTGCCGAGACCAACGAGACAATCAAGCTCTGTACCTGCGGGTAAACCTGCCATCTTTTCAGTACCGGTACCGACAACCTTATAGATTATTGAAAGCTCATTTTCCTTACAGTCAAAAATTGAAATAGGTCTGCGGAGATAAAGTCCTTCAAGAAGAATATTAATGAACTGACCGCTTGCAGTTACGGCAGATGTGTCACCGCTGAGCACCATTCTATATACATTTTCAGTCAGTTTTTCATTTGAGCTGATAGTATAAATTACTTTTTTCATCTTACTGCTCCTTATAAACTATATTTCCCGAGCAGACTGTTGCAACACATTTACCGAAAACATGCTTACCGGTAAACGGTGTTGCTTTGCCCATCGATACAAATTCATCGGGATTAATTATATATTGTTTTTCAAGATCAAAAACACAGAAATCAGCATTATGACCTTCTTTTATACCGTATTCAAGACCGAATCGCTTTGCGGGATTCACACTCATCAGTTCAATGAGTTTTTCAAGAGTGATAACGCCTGTCTTTACAAGTTCAGTATACATTACAGGGAATGATGTCTCAAGACCGACAATACCCATCAATGATTTTTCAAGACCTCTTCCCTTTTCCTCTGCAGAATGAGGAGCATGGTCTGTGGCAATCATATCAACCGTACCTTCAAGAATACCTGCAACCAATGCCCTTCTGTCCTCTTCACTTCTAATGGGAGGATTCATCTTGAATCTACCGTCCTCCTGAAGCTGACAGTCATTCATAACAAGGTAGTGCGGACCTGTCTCACAAGTAATATCAACGCCCTCAGCCTTTGCTTTTCTGATTACGTCAACACTTTCTTTCGCTGAGATATGACAAACGTGATAGCTTACGCCAGTCTTTTTTACAAGCTCGATATCACGTGCAATCTGCATCCATTCACTTTCGGAGCAGATACCTCTGTGACCGTTTTTCTTTGCATACTCACCGTCGTGGATATATCCGCCTCGAAGCAGATCATTGACCTCACAGTGAGCAACAATCATTTTATCAAGAGCCTTCGCAGTTTTCATGGCTTCAAGCATCATGTCATCACTCTGAACTCCTCTGCCGTCATCAGAAAAACTGATAACATACTGCGCCATCGCTGACATATCGGAAAGTTCCTCACCTGCCTGACCCTTTGTTATTGTTCCGTAAGGGTAAACCTTTATAAGAGCGTCCTTATCAATAATATCAAGCTGCTGTCTGAGATTTTCATAGCTGTCGGGAGCAGGGTTAAGATTCGGCATTGTACAAACCGAGGTGTAGCCTCCTCTTGCAGCTGCAAGAGAACCTGATTTTATGGTTTCTTTATAAGAAAAACCCGGCTCTCTGAAATGCATATGCACATCAGTAAAACCGGGAAAAATATACTTATTACTGCAATCAACAACAGTACAACCTGAAAAATCAAGTGACTTACCAACGGAAACAATGCTTCCGTTGTCAACAAGGATATCTGCATTTATAAAACCGTTTTCTGTATAAACGGTTGCACCGCTGAATATAGTTGCCATCTGATCACCTTTCACTGATTTCGGCTCAAAAATAGGTTCCGCCAGTATATGGCAGAACCCCACATAATCATATAGTGTCTGCCGGAATTACCGAATCAGAGATTTTTATTTATTATATCAAATCAAATCAGTATTGTCAATAGACAACATCATGTTTTATAACATTAAAATCAGATTACAAATATTTTTTCAGATACTCTCCTGTAAAGCTACCTTCAGTTCTGCTTACTTCTTCAGGTGTACCCTTTGCGACAACGACACC
>JAFYUD010000075.1 GCA_017549665.1 Clostridia bacterium
AATTAAAACATAGGAGGTGGTTCTTATTATGACCTTTGATTTTTTCTTTGAACAATTAAACAAAGGTAATCCTATGATGTATGAGATTTGTTTTTATTTTAAGAATGATGAAAATGAAACAGAACATTTTATTGGATATTTACCCAAATATAAAAACGGTCTTCGTGCAATAAAAAATGATAAACCGTATTGGGCGGGGCTATGCGATATTCCTAATGGTTGTGAGTTTTCTACCGCACGGGAATTGGTGTATGCAAAAATCTATCACGGCAACTCATTATGTGAACTCTGGGATGAAATTGTTATTTGTAGTATAGCTGGACTTTCGGTTGAAGAATGGATGGCAAATTTCAACAAATAATGCCGATATCTAAATCGGTGCAACTTACAAACAGGCAGTGTCAAATGACACTGCTTTTCTTTTTTACATTGTAAAATCATACAAATGAAACCCAATAAAATTGTGCAATACTGTCAAAAATAATTCTTGACTTTATTATATAAAAATAAGTATAATATCATATGCAAAATGACACTTAATCTACATTTAATCACTATAAGAGGTTTTTATGCAGAATGTACTTACATGGACAGGACATATAATCGGCTTTATTGCCGTTGCACTGTTCTTCTACTCCTATCAACGTTCAAAAAAGGAAAAAATCCTTGCAATTCAGACTGTTGCAACTGCACTGAGCTGTATTCAGTATCTTCTTATCGGCGCATATTCAGGATTTGCTCTTAACATTATCTGCATTATCAGAAACTTCGTTTATTCATACCGTGACAAGAAAAACCTCAGGGACTTGTGGTCCCCCCTTATACTCGCACTTATCATGGCAGGTGTAAGCTTTTTCTCATGGGAAGGTCTTCACTCACTTATGATTACAGCAGGTCTTGTAATCAACACAATTTCTCTCGGTGTATTCGGCGCAAAGAATATCAAGAGAAGCATCATTGTTTCATCTTCTCTTATTCTTACGTATAACATTTTTGCAGGTTCATACAGCGGAATTCTGTCTGAATCCCTGTCAATCATATCTGCAATCATCGGGGTTATAAGACATAAAATCAAGGAAAAAGAGCTTAGCAAGCAAGAACCTGCAGTTACAGAATAAAAACGACCGTTACACTTTTGTGTAGCGGCTTTTTTTATAAAAATCACGACAAATTAAATAAAAATTATTGAATTTTTTACTGATTTATGGTAAACTAATTTAAAATATTTATAAACGGAGATGTTATAAGTGAGCAACAGTGTTCAGAATATAATGAATCTTATTAAAGAAAAAGACATCAAGATGGTTGATTTCAAAATGGTTGACATCAACGGTCAGTATCGTCATGTTACAATCCCTGCACAGAACTTCACAGAAGAAATCATGCGTGACGGTGTAGGCTTTGACGCTTCAAACTACGGTTATGCAGTTGTTGAAAAGAGTGACATGGTTTTCATACCCGATCCCGATACAGCTATGATTGATCCCTTCTGCGAAATCCCCACTCTTTCAATGAGCGGTAATGCAATGATTATCGACTCCCCCGAAAACCGTCCTCTTGCTCAGTACCCCCGTAACATCGTTCTTGCGGCTGAAAAATACATGAGAGATTCAGGTATTGCTGACACAATGATGATTCTTCCTGAGTTCGAATTTTATCTTTTTGATCAGGTAGGATGGGAAGTAAAGCCCAACTCAGTAACAATGAGTGTTGATGCAAAGCAGTCATACTGGAACAGTGCTACTCAGGGTCTCGGTCATATCGTTCCCCTTCAGAAGGCTTATCATATCGCAAAGCCTTTTGATACTTCTTATGAATGCAGAAGCGAAATGTGTATGCTTATTGAGGATGCAGGTATTCCTGTCAAGTACCATCATCCTGAGGTTGCTGCATCAGGTCAGTTTGAAATTGAGCCTATGCTCGGTGAAATGTCAAAAATGGCAGATGCTACAATGATGATCAAGTATATCATTCATAATACAGCTGCAAAATACGGCAAGAGTGCAACTCTTATGCCCAAGCCCGTTTACGGTGAAGCAGGAAGCGGTATGCATGTTCACATGCTTCTTCTCAAGGACGGTGAGCCTGTATTCTCAGATGATGACGGATATTCACATCTGAGCAAAACTGCACATTACTTCATCGGCGGTCTTCTCAAGCACATCGGCTCACTCTGTGCTATCACAAATCCCAGTACAAACTCATTCAAGAGACTTGTTCCCGGATTCGAAGCACCCGTTACAGT
>JAFYUD010000076.1 GCA_017549665.1 Clostridia bacterium
CTGTGCACCTGCGGCTTTGAGTCCTTCAGGCAAAATTTCTGCCATTCCTCTTCCGGGACGAAGAGTATCCATATAAGGAGCGAGAATGATAAGATGCTTTGTGTTTTCAGCGATACGGCGGATTTCTACTGCAGGAGCTATAAACAAAACGTCTATATCATACTTCTCTGCTGCCTTATCAGCAGCAATAGCATACTCGAGCATTGTATCTCCGTATACATAGTTTTTTGTACCGATTTCAAAATACGGTGTACGAATTTTCGGTTTCACTTTATTTATCCTTTCGCAACTTTTCTAACATTTATTTTATTGTAACAACGTCAAAATTCATCATTTTTCCGAATGCTTCAAGTTCCTTGATATCAACATTGTAAACGAGAACAGCGTGATGTGTTCCGCCGTGAACTGAATACTCTTTAAGGAAATCAGACATCGGCATACAAGGCTTCATCCATGCCTGAACAGCATTCTTGTAAGCGCTGTCAGGTCTGCCGTCATCTGTCATCTCAACTTCTGCAAGGATAAGTGTAAAGCTGTCTGCCATAGGAGCAATATTGACAAATACTGCTTTGCCCTTCTTGAAACAGCCTGCAATAATTACTGTATCACCGCAAGAATTGAAATTGAAAGGTTTGTCGATTATGGGAGGCTTCCAACCTGCAATATTGGGATTCATTTCGCCCATGTGGCTCAGAAGAATTACATCCTTTTCCCAGTCAGGACAGAACATTTCTGTGAAAGAAGTTTCGGGATATGACTTAAGCAATGCAGCAGTAAGGCCTGCTGTCAATGTATCGCCTTCGCCTGCGTATCCTTTACCGCGTTCCATTGTCTTACAGCACTCTACGAAAGGCATCTTGGGAAGTCCGTATTCGTCAGTGTTTGCAAAGTTTACTGTCAGAGCATCAAGCTTTTCAGCTTCAACCCATTTACGGACAGCAAGTCCTGTTTTCGTAGCAGCAATATATTCCTGCTGTTTCTTTGCTACGATATCATAATGCTCTTTGTCATATGCCAATTCGTCTTCGATTTCTTTTTCTGTAACTTCAGCAAGATACTTTTCGAACTCGCCTTTTTCCAAACGAATAGTAGTAGCTCCGATTTCATCAGCGTATCTCTCATCAGAAATTTTGAAATCGCCCATTCCTTTGAAATCTCCGCCAACCATACCTACACGGCAATTCTTGTAAGTCTTTGCTGCAGCTGCTGCACGGATATAACCGCAAAGCTCAGAAATTACATCACTGTGGAAAGCATGACCTACACAGATATTAAACGGCACATTGTAACGCTTGAGCATACTGCACATTTCCTGTACACCGTGAATACCGTGGTTTGTCATTATTCTGTCTTCGTTATCAGCACTCAAAAGCTCATAATCAGGTGTTGTATCAAAAACGATAATGGGCATTTTAAGGCTTCTCAAAGCGTCAATTGACTCCAAAGAAGGAGAATATGCCAAGTGCTGAGTGATAACTGCAACTATTTCAGGGTCGGAATTGAATTTTTCTGCTGCACGCTCAAATTCTTCCTTTACTCTGCAAACTTCATCAGCTGGAACAACTTCGAAACCTTCGGCCTCGATAAGTCCGATCAACTTGTTCATATGATCAACAAGCGGTACTCTCCAGCTGGGATCAGTTTCATCATAAAGCTTAACATAAAGAGGCAAATAAGCAACTTTCTGTTTTTTCATATTACTCTCTCCTTTATTCGCCGTAAATTGATTTTCTTGCATCGTTGATAAGATTCATAGCATTATTATACATAATGTCCTCAACGTCCTGCTTTGTAAGACCTAATTTCTCACAAGCACGCTTCAAAGCAAGCAGTTCTTCATAAGCGAAGAAGGTGATTTCGTCTGCTTCTTCTGCAGAAACCTCGCGCATATGAGGCTCACCGCTGAGATCACCGTACATTCCGGGAGGAACCAAGTTTACATAAGTTCCGTTTTCTTCAATTCTTCTTGTACGTAAACGAAGAATCGGCATATCTGTTCCGAACATTACATGCTTCGGTCCTGCATTTTTGAGTACTTCCGTAATTGCATATTCACAACAGTTAGCACAGAAGTCATACATAAGATCGGGAGCTTTATAAAGATAATCGCTGAATGCATTGCCTACATCTTCTTTAACATATGCTCTTCCGACGTGTGCAATGATGAGCTTTACTTTCGGGAATTCTCTCTTGATTTCAAGAATCTGTTCAAGGTTTACGGGATCTTTCAATCTGCCTTTTCTCGGGATATGAAGCATTACGATTGCGCCCATCTCGTTCATACGCTCAAGCTGGTGCTTCGGGAAATAGTCGAAAATACGGATTTCATCACCGGGTATGTAAGAAGGTGAAAAATCAAGATATGACTTGATACCTAAAAATCCGTTATCACGAATCTTCTTTTCAATTTCATCAGCACTCTGTGTAGGCATACTGAAGTAAAGTGCAGGCCAGCCTGACTTCTTTGTAACTTCAGCAACATACTCGTTGTTTGCTTCTGTTGTTTTGTATGTAGTAAACATTAACGCCTTAACATCTTTTCCGGGGAACATAAGACGATATGTTTCCTGCAAATCTTCAAAGCTGTTGTCAAGAGCTACCAATTCCGGCCATGTGGAAATACGAACTTCCTGATTTGACTCGTTGTCGTGATCGCAATACTTGTCAAGCCAGACGTGAGTGTGTACATCTAAGATTTTATCAGGCAAAAAGTCTTTTAATTCTTCTTCATAGACCTTTTTGTCGTACGCTGTAACTTCAAATAACGACATAATAATTTCTCCTGTCCAAAAAATTTAACCTATTTGGTCATTTTATTCCCGAATATTATATCACAACATTATAAAAATGTAAACTATTTTGAATGTAAACCGTTTTAAATAATATCAAAGTTTTTAAAACAATTGACAACTCCTTTAAACTTCCGTATAATAAGAGAAAGTTGACAAAAACATTCCATTTTGTGTCCGTATGTCAAAGGAGATTTTATGATGAACTGTATTATTGGTCTTGATATCGGTACATCTGCAGTCAAAGGCGTAATCATGTCGGAAGACGGCAGCGTACTCATGACAAAGCAGGAAAAATTCACATACTTTGGTGAAGAAAACCAGCATCTCATTAATGCTGAAGATTATTGCAATAAATGTTTTTCCGTAATAAAACAGCTTGCTGATTTTGTTAAAGGAACTCATACTGTCAGTGCAATCTGTTCTTGTTGTGCAAGCGGAAATCTTCTTCTTTTGGACGATCAGGATATGCCTCTTATCCCCATCATCGGTTGGCAGACTACCGTAACCGAGGAAGAAGGCGATCGCTTCTTCACAAAGGAAGAGCAGAATTCTATTTATGAAACAGTAGGCTGGCCTTTTATTTTGCAGTTCCCCGAAGTTTGTCTTGCAGCAATAAAAGAATATCGCAGTGACCTTTTGGAAAAAGCAAAAACAGTAACCATGAGCGGTGAGTATCTCAACTTCAAACTCACAGGCAAATGGGGTCTCTCATATTCTGCAGGAACACCGTTTTATCTTATAAATCAGGCAAAAGGCGAGTATGATTCCGCTTTGCTCAACAAGCTCGGTATTGCTGATAAGTTCTTGCCTCCTCTTTACGATAAGGGCACTGTTTTGGGCACTCTTACAAAACAGATGGCAGAAGAACTCGGTCTTTCCGAGGACACTAAAGTTGTTCTCGGCAGTTTCGACCATCCGTCAGGAGCTTTGGGCGCAGGTGTTTTTGAGCAGGGACAGATGTTGCTCTCATGCGGTACTTCATGGGTTGAACTCTTCCCCGTTCCCTCCCGTGAATTTGCACTCGCTACAAACGGTCTCGTTGACCGCTTTATGTTAAAAGGCGAACCTTACTGCGCTATGAAATCTTTGACTTCTGTAAACGTAAAGATAGAAGCTTTGAGACGCCACTATTTCGGCAACATTGAACTTCGCGAATTTGATGCACTTGCTATTCAGGGTGAACCCGGATGCAAGGGACTTAAATTCGATTTCACTGACAGCGACCTTACCAAAGGGGAAGGCTTCGAAAAGAAGGAAATCGCTCGTGCTATTATTGAAGCTGCCGCAAATCTTCTCAAGGACAATCTTGACGAATTGAAAGAATGCGGACTTAAAGCAGAAAAAATCACAGCAATCGGCGGTATTACAAATTCAGCCGAATGTGTTGAAATAATCTCACAGGTTCTTGGCATTGAGATTACAGTAGTTAACGGTCAGTCAGCAGGCGCTGTCGGTGCTTGCTTGCTCGGTGGTGTTGGTGTCGGCATCTTCGAAGATGAAAAGTCGGCATTTAATATTATGTATAACGCAAAAAAATAATTTAAAAGGAGATATAAAAATGGAA
>JAFYUD010000077.1 GCA_017549665.1 Clostridia bacterium
CCGTCATTTTCAAACTGAGTGAAAACAAGGTTCCATACCTCGATAAATCTGTCACAGTCACAGCCTACCTTACAGTCAGGACTGCCGCAGCCCTTTGAGGGACCTCTGTCGAAGTAAATTTCAGAACAGGGGCCGCAGGGACCTGCGCCGTGCTCCCAGAAATTGTCTTCCTTACCGAAACGGACCATGTGAGAGGGATCAACACCTACTTCTTTAGTCCAGATGTCGAAAGCTTCATCGTCTTCAAGATAAACGCTCACATAAAGAAGCTCTTCGGGAATTTCAAGAACCTTTGTGAAGAACTCCCAAGCCCATGCTGTTGCTTCGTGCTTGAAGTAATCACCGAATGAGAAGTTGCCGAGCATTTCAAAATATGTGCCGTGACGTGCAGTTTTACCTACATTTTCGATATCGGGAGTACGGATACATTTCTGACATGTTGTAACTCTCTTGCGGGGAGGTGTAACCTCACCTGTGAAGTATTTTTTCATGGGTGTCATACCTGCATTGATAAGCAGAATACTCTTGTCACCCTGAGGAACAAGTGAGAAGCTGGGAAGTCTCAGATGATCCTTTGACTCAAAAAAAGCCAGATATTTTTCTCTTAATTCGTTAAGACCTGTCCACTGCATGGAAATCAAACCTCCAAAATAATATACAAAAAAATAAAAAATGCCCTATGAACAAATCAGGGTGAGATAAATCCCACGGTACCACCTGAATTGTGCATAACGCACCACTCGAATCTGTTTAACGCACAGCATACGGACTGCTCATCGCAGTCATACTCCGAGCCGGCACATCAATCTTTTATTACAGCCTCACACCAACCGGCTGCTCTCTGAAAACTACGGACTGAATTCTGCTCATCACAGTATATAAATATTAACGAATATATTATATACTATTAAATCTCAATAGTCAAGAAGAAAATATTATCAGATTATATAAAAAAACCGACAGAGTTGATTCTCTGTCGGTTATGCTTTTATTCAGCTGTTTCGAATGTGATTGTGTAATCACCCATGTTGTTTTTGATTGATTCTGTAAGTGAATCTGTCATGAATTTTTTCATTTCGGCAACAGAGTCAAATTCAAAGCCTGCATTAGCTGTTGAGTAATCACCGGTAACCATTGCTGATGTAGTTTTCCATGTGATTGTCATTGTCTTTGCGCTTTCGTCAACTTCACTTGTGATGCTGAAATTGATACCTGTCCAGCCTGTAAAGCCTGCTGCGATTCTTTCGGGTGTTACTGTGCCGCCGGAGCAGTAGAATTCATTTGTCATTGTTTCTGCTTCAACCACAGCAAGAAGCTTGCCTGAGATTGTTTCAAGTGTTGTTGTTTCGGGAATTGTAGCTTCTGCAGCTGTTTCAGCTTCTGTTGTAGCTTCTTCGACTGTTTTTTCTGCACATGCAGCAAATGAGAAAATCATGATAACTGCAAGTAAAATAAGAGCAATTTTTTTCATTATAAATGAATCTCCTTTGGTAAGTTTGGTTTATTATAGCATATCCTTATCTGAAAATAAAGAATTTTTTTTATTTATTTGAAAATACATCCGCTCTGATGGGATCGATTTTACAGATGAATGTACAGCTTGTTTCCATATAATCAGGTGCTGATGTAAAAATGGAGTAGTCAAGCTTGAGCCATGCTGCAGCCTTATAAACGATATCCTCTGCGTCACCTGAAAGGTTTGAAACGTCGATATTTGCTATAAGCTCGCCGTTTTCGGAAATAGCAGTATCAAGAGCACCGGTAAGACGGTCAAATTCTGTTGATGTTGAAAGACCTGTAAGAATATCGAGTATTTCTTCGTTTTCATTCATAAACTCTGTAAGCTCGTTGAGAGTCTGCATCGTTTCGGGAAGTCTCTCCATTGACGCTGCTACCTCAGGATCCTCAAGTGCTGTTGACAGGCCTTCGATGATGGGCATAACTTCATCAAGTCCTTCAGCCATTGATGCAAGAGAGCCTAAAACTGCCTGGAATGAAGAAATGTTCGAAAGCAGATTCATAGCTTTGTCCATGTCTTCCATGTTGATTGAGTTCATGTAATTCATAAGGATTTCAATGTTTTCAGGAGTCAGATGCTCATTCATTACAGTGAGCATTTTTTTGTTTTCACTGTAAACCTTGAGACCTCTTTTCATGATATCCATCATTTCCATGACCTTTTCACTGTCAGACATGAATGCCATGAGCTTTCCTTCGGGATCCATCTGCTCAAGAAGTGTGCCGAGATTGTTTGCTTCATTAAGGATATTCTGTACATCACCGAGAGTTTCGGGCATTTCAACCTCAAGATCAAGTGATGAAATGGGTGCAATCATGAAGTATGCATCATTCATTGCAAAATCAGTTACCTGAGCGCTGATTGTGAAAGAGTCTGAGAAGGAGAAATCCTCGAAGCCTGTGATATTGACGTTGTCAATACCGAGACTCTTGTTGACACCGGGAGTGCCTGTGAGTGCAACGATTTCGTAGGTGCCGGCACCGATTGTCATACCGTTTGTAACTTCAATCTGAGAGAAGTGTGTGTAGTCAAGCATCATTCCGCCTGCTACAACGAAGGGGGCGTACATAACACATTTTTCGCCGTTTACGTCAACTTCGTAAGCAATTTTGTTTGTGAGGCTGATTTCCATTCTGAAAGCACCGCTTTTGCCGGGAAGGTCTTCAGCGGAGATTTCGTTGCCGTCAAGGTAATACCTGATGTTTATGTCAACAGGCAGTTCCTGGTCAGTTTTGCCTTCGTAATAAACATCGGATGTTGCCATGTGCCATACAAGTGAGCCGTCAGCAGATGTTGTAGCTGCGTGACCTCTTGTTACCGTGAAATCCTTGAGTGTTGTGCTGTCAGTGTCTTTATCTTTACTTCTGTCAGCGTGGAGCCAGTCAGATACAGTCACACTTCTGGGAGTACCGTCAGTGCTGAGGTTGACATATACAGTTTCAGTTTTCTTGACAGCTTCTGTTGTGTCAGTGTAGTTTTCTGCAAGAATGCTTTCTGCCTCAGACATTGTTGTGTCTTCCTGAGTTGTTACATTCTGAGAGCTGCATGAAGTCAGAAAAAGCATTGTAAGTGCAATCATCAGTGCGGCCAGTCTTTTTATTGTAAGTGATTTTTTCATGATTTATCCTCCGTTGATGAGTTGTCTGCGGGGTTGTTTTCGGAAACGGATGCAGATGTTTTTGCAATTTTTATTGTTCTCGGAGCCTTTGTATGGTGACTTATTTCCGGATTCGGCTTATCTGTTTTTGCGACCTTTGTTGCTGCCTTTGTTTCTGTTGTATCAGGTTTAACCATTACTTCAGGTTTAGCTGTTGCTTCAGGCTTTTTTTCTGTCTCCGGCTGTGTTGTCTGTGCAGGTCTTTCAGTTGTTGCTGTTGCGCAGATACGTGCGATTTCAGCCTGATTTCTTTCGCTGTCACTGTCTTCAGGCTTCGGAGCCTTAGGCAGCTTGCGCCAGCCTGCAGATGTTTTGTTTATAAAGCCTTCGCAGACTACAAGCACGGGGGTAAGGAAGAGCATGATTACAAGTCCGCTGATAAGTGAGCCTCTTGCAAGAGTTGTACACATTGACTTGATAAGGTCGATATCACATACGATGCCGACGCCGAGTGTGGCGACAAAGAAGATAAGAGCAGACTGGAAAATCGATCTGTGTGACTGATTTGCAGCAATTCTCATGGCTTCCTTCTTGTCCTTGCCCTTGCGGATTTCTTCACGGAAACGTGTTGTAAGCAGGATTGCGTAGTCAACTGTCGCACCAAGCTGAACACAGCTTATGATTGTAGGGGTGATAAAGCAGATTACCTCTCCTGAGAAATAGGAGATTGCAATATTTATCCAGATAGCAAGCTCGATAGAGAGAACAAGGATAAACGGTACGGATATTGATTTGAAAATGATTGCGATAAGAATGAAAATCGCAGCCATTGAAATTATACTTGTGGTGATGAAGTCCTCGTCAGTAACATTGATAAGGTCTTTATACATGGGACCTTCACCGGTAAGCATAGCCTCGCTGTCGTATGATTTTATAATTGCATTGATTTCTTCAATCTGAGCATTACATTCGTTTGTAGCAGGAGCATATACGGATGTTATCATAAGCAGCTGATGCTCATCTGAGCGTAGCATTGATGTGACGGAAGAGGGGAGAATTTCGGCAGAAATTGAAGTGCCGAGCATTGCCTGCATACTGATTACACCTGAAATACCCTCCACATTCTGAAGCTTTTCTGTCATTGCAAGATTCTGTGTGTCGGAAAGTGTATTTTTTGTAATTACGAAATGCTGGCTTGCCATGTTGAAGTCTTCTTTGAGTACATTCATTGCGGCAATTGAATCCATTGATTCGGGCATTGCGTCCATGATGTTGTAATATTTCTGAACGTTTGACTGTCCGTAATATGCGGGTACAAGAATTATTACAAAGATAATTGCAATAAACTTTCTTAATTTGATTGTGACCTTATTAAGACCGTTGAAGGGAGGAATAAGGCTCTTGTGACGTGTTTTGTGAATAAGCTTTTCACTCAGAAGCAGTATAGCGGGAAGCACGATTACAACGGTAAGAATTCCGAACAATACGCCCTTTGCCATAACGAGACCGATGTCAAGACCGAGCGTGAGTCTCATGAAACAAAGTGCAAGGAAGCCGAAAACAGTTGTAAGAGATGAACCTGTAAGTGAAGCAAATGTTCCGGTAATTGCCTTTGCCATTGCAGCTTCACGTGTTCTGTACTTGGGCTTTTCTTCAGCATATCTGTCCATAAGGAATACAGAGTAGTCCATTGTTACGGCAAGCTGAAGCACAGCTGCAACCGATTGTGTGATAAAGGATATCTCACCGAAAATAAAGTTTGTACCCATGTTGTAGAGAATTGATATTCCCAGGGCAACGAGAAGAATAATCGGTGATACAAATGATTCCATTGTAAGTGCAAGTGCAACAAGAACAAGTGCAACAGCAACTGCAACATAAATAAGTATTTCACTTTCAAGCATCTGCTTCATGTCCTGAGTCATGGCAGACATACCGCTTATAAGACACTGACGGTTTGTGATTTCTTTCATGCTCTCGATTGCCTTGAGAGTTGCGTTGTCACCGGCAGAGGTTTTGAACTGGACTATCATCAGTGTGCTGTCATCATTGAAAAGCATTGACGTAACTCCGTCGGGAAGCATTGACAGCGGTATAGGTGATTCAGACATAGCGCCTATCCACAGCACCGTGTTGACTGCGTCAATTTCCTTGAATTTATCTTCAAGCTCATACATTTCATTCCACGATAATCCGTCCATGACGACAATTGCCATGGAGGCTTCATGAAATTCATCATCAAGAATATTGATGCCCTTTACCGAATCAAGTTCTTCGGGCAGATAGGAAAGAATATCGTAGTTTACAGGGGTAAAAATCATTCCTAAAAATGAGGGTATCAGAAGCAGCAGTGCCACCAGTATGACAATTTTAGGACGTTTAGTGATCCGGTCTGCAAGTCGGTTGATCACTTAAATCACTCCTTATATATAAAAATAATAATACACAATAAATCAATTATATATTTTACTCTTAAAAATGAACTCAATATTAACAATCGACATTTTTTTGCAGATTGTAAAGTAAAAAACAGAAAAATTTCTGTTAGTGTCCCATTAGAAGGACTCAATGACTCAAATTTACAATTTACTATTAACAAACGCACAAATGTTCTTATAATAAAATGTGGTAAGAACAAATGTTTGTTAAATGCATGCAGAAGCACAATAACGGCTTTCCTGTGTTTCTGTGCTTAAATCGGAAGGAGTGTTGACTGATGAATACTGTAGCTTACGGAGATATCAGGTTGCCTGACAAATCTGCGGATGATTACAGACATATTGATTGTGAATGTGCATCCTGCCTGTATGAGGCAGGAAAGCTTGCTGTTGATGATGCTCTTGCGGCAGTTATACGTAATGAGCTGACTCAGACAGAGCAGACTGCGGTCAGACTGTATTGGTTTGAACGCAAAAAAATGTCTCAGATTGCATTGATTACGGGAGTGAGTGACGATGCTGTGAGAAAAACACTTAAACGTGCTGAGAAAAAGATATACCAATGCCTGAAATACGTGATTCTGTATGATGAGCTTATCGGAAGTCAGGACAAGCTGCCCGAGGATTTCAGATTCAGAATCATCAGCTGCATTGACGGAAAGGAGCTTATATCATGAGTAAATCACTTTTTGAACTTGCTGCGGAATATGACGAATCAATTGCCGCAATGCTCGGATGTGTACAGAAAATAAAGAAAGAGAAAAGACAGGCTTATCTGGACGGGGATACTGACCGTTTCAGACTGCTTTCTTCAAAGCTTTACACAGTTTATGAGGAAATCCGTGATATGAAATTCATTGCGGAAACACTCAGACATTATTATGATGACAGTACATCAGAGGAGGTGTGTGCATGATACTCAACAGACTTGTGACTACGGAAGGAAATAATCTGTGCTTCCGTATCAATCACACGGTAAACGGAAAACCCTATGAGCTTTCTCAGGGTGAAAGATATTACATTGCCATTGCAGCTGAAAATGACCCTGATAATTTAATTTCAATTTACAGCGCCCCATTTGCCGATATAGAGGTTGTTCATCAGTTTTCTGAGGGCAGATATGTTTTTGAAATCAGTGTAGGTGATGATTCTTTCAGACAGGTTATCATGCCAGCTCTTGATGATAAGAACAAGCCTCTTACACAGCTGATTGTATTAAGGAGGATAAGCAATGATTGACAACAGAAATAAATTTATCGAAGCGGATATTCTGATTCCCGATGTGCGTGTGTGTACATATCCTCAGGGGCCGAGAGGTGTGGGAATATCGCTCATTGAGCTTGACGGCAAGGAAATCTGTTTTCACATGGATAACGGTATGATTTATTCAATTCCGATTCCCGGCTGGTGGTTCGGAACCAAGGAAGAATATCAGGCTCTGAGTGAAGAGGACAGAAAACTGAATGTGTTACATTTTATCGAGGAGTGAATAAAATGATTATAAGGAACGGAAAAAGATATTATCCCGTGGAGCTTGTGAGTATTTATTCCTGTAACGGAAGAGTTGTTTACGACAGAGAGATATGGCAGCTCAGATGTCCTTTGCTTGAAAGTAACAGAGCAGAGCTTATGGATTTGTACGGTGACATAATTGTTCTCGGACGATATGCCGCATACGGGATTGCAGAGTATGTAAGTGCTTTCACGGGGGAAGAAATCGACGATTTTATCAGGGAGGTGCTTTTATGAGTGAATATGTACTCAGACACTCCGGTAAAGAGCTTGATGATGCCATTGAAAAGGTACACAGCGGTTATATTTACCCCTCAGGAACACTGCGTATTGATGAAAACGGTGAGTATGATATTTCGTCTTTCTGTAATGTCCGTATTGATGTAGGGATTCCTGACGGATATCTGGATACTTCAGATGCCGATGCGACTTCCTACGATATCTACAATGAAAAAACAGCCTATGCAGGCGGAAAAAAGATTACAGGCAAATATAAAGGCAGTGGTCTTAATACGCAGTATAACTGTAATTCTTCAGGTTGTTCAACTTCTCAGCTTGTTATCAATTGCGGTTTTGAGCCACGTGCTGTCTGCGTTGTTCTGAATTCTGAAAATTATGCTTCAAATACGGTGATAGCGGCTTGGATGAGTTCATCAGCGGCAATTTACCATTCCCGTACAAGCAGCGGAGTTATAAGATCATCTCTGAGCAGTAAAATGTGGAGCTTTGACAGCGCCAACGGTAAGCTGACAGTTTCAAGACCGAATTCAAATTACAGCTGGAGTAATTATAATTACAGAGTGTTTGCATTCAGATAGGAGGAGAATAAAGTGAAGTGTTGTTATAAAATTACCGATGCCGATGGTAATGCAATCGGTATCGAAGGAATATATGACGCTGAGATGAAGGATTATACCGATGAAGACAGCGGTTGCAGCTATGTTGCCGTTGAAAGAGAGGAGTATGATTCTCTCAGTGAATTTTTCGGAAAGGAGGTGTTCTGACATGAGTAAAAAGGTACAGCTGAAGGGAATTGATGTTTCAAGCTTTCAGGGAAAAATAGACTGGGAAAAGGCAAAGGATGAAATTGACTTTGCCGTTATCCGCTGCGGCTTCGGAGGAGACTACGAAAGTCAGGATGATGTTCAGTGGAAAAACAATATTGCAGCGTGTGAAAAGTATGAGATTCCTTATGGAGTATATCTTTACAGCTACGCAACAACTGCAGAAAAAGCAAGGAGTGAAGCTGCACATGTGTTAAGACTTCTCAAGGGCTACCGACCTGAATTGCCCGTATTCTACGATCTTGAGGAATCACGAATTTCTGCACTGGGAAACAGAAAAATTCTTGAGATAGCAAAGGTTTTCTGCGATGTTATCACAAATGCAGGTTATCTTTACGGCACATATGCAAATAAAAACTGGTTCAGTAATTATCTGACCGATAAATGGTATGACAACTACCCGAAATGGATTGCTCAGTATAATTCTTCCGTTACCTACAAAGGCACATATGATATCTGGCAGTATACGGATAAGGGCACAGTATCCGGCATAAAGGGTAGTGTGGATATGAATATTGCGTATGTTTCATTTCTCAGAGGTGATGTGAACAGTGACGGAAAAATCACTGCTGCAGATGCACGCCTTGCGCTGAGATTTTCAGCAGGACTTGAAAATCTGACTCAGACTCAGCAGTATACGGCAGATATGAATGACGACTCAAAGGTTACAGCTGCCGATGCAAGGGAGATCCTGCAAAAGTCTGCGGAGGTGCAGTGATGAATAATGAGGAAGTCGTTGCAAGTATTGCCGTGCTTGAACAGCGCATAAAGTCGGCACAGCATCAGATTGATGAACAGAAGGAGCTTATAAATTCAATTCATGAGCTTGCATCCGAAGTGCGTTTCATGCGTGCAGATATAAACAAAATACAGACAGATATTGATGAAATAAAAGCAAAACCGAACAGACGATATGAGCTTGCGGTGTCAACGGTTATCACGGCTCTGACAAGCGCAGTTGCAGGGTTTGTGATATCAAATTTTATTTAGAAAAGGAGCAGAAATGGAAATTCTTACTTATATAACAGATAATGCGTTTATCATGATTCCTGTGCTTCTTGTAGTGGGACAGATGATTAAAAACATTGATAAAATTGCGGATAAATGGATTCCTCTTATTCTTCTGCCTGTGGGAATTCTCGGAGCAATGGCACTGGGAAGCTGGACTGTCGATAATGCCATACAGGGTGTGCTTGTTACAGGAGTGGCAGTTTACGGAAATCAGGTTGTAAAACAGATGAAAAAAACTGAATAAATTATTGTATTTGTCCTTTTTATTGTACAGAAAGTATGCTATAATAAAGTAAATCAGAAAACAGGAGGCTTATTTTATGGGCGGCGTATTTTTCGGCAGTATTTTTGATTTCAATAATGACGGTGAGCTTGATGCTTACGAGCAGGCTGTTGAAATGTATGCTTTTTCTCAGTTTATGAAAAGCAGACAGAAGAATGAAGAGGACGAAGACGACAATAACTGAATATATAAAAAGAAGGATTGCAAAGCTCGGTGCTTTGCAATCCTTTGTTTGTTTTATTTGTACTGATAGCATCTTACGTAATCAACTATCATTGAAGCGGGGAGATATTCATTCTGATAAATACCTTCGTCAACGCCTACGGAAATTATAAGGTAAAGAGGCACTTCGCATACTCCGCCGAATGATGTTCTTGCAGTTTCGATACCGTTTACGTAGAAGATGTATTCCTCACTGTTCCACTCAACACCGTATGTGTTGAACTCATTATACGGATCGTTTGCGTAGGAAATAGCCTGAATTTCACCTTTGTGATATTCCTCATATGAATCAACATGAATGGTCTGGTACATTGAATTGAATGAAGGATCCCACGGGTCGTATTTTGTGTTTGTTTCAAGAATATCGATTTCAGCACCTGATACGCCGCCGTCAGTGTCGTCATCCCACATGCCGTCAGTAAGGAGCCAGAATGCAGGATTTATGCCCTTGCCCTTGGGAAGAATACAGCTGATTTCAAAGTAGCCGTATGTCTGCTCGTAGCCTGTGTGATCACCTGCATAATTCTTGTTTGGGTTTGTTTCCATACCGTATGAATAGTAGGCAGAACCTGCAGGGCCGTCTTCCTTGTATTCAACAGTGATTTTAAGGCAACCGTCTTCAGTAAAGCTGACCTGATCCCTGTTCCAGTAAGCTGTATCACGCTTCTGAGTATCAGTGTTGCCGTAGACATAATGACCCTGCCAGATAGTTGTGTCAAAGCCGTGGTCGAAATTATCCTCCCACACAAGCTCAAACCTGCTCATGTCAATGCTGTCCTTATATGGAGTAACAGGTGTGTCAAATATAAAACAGCCGATAAGCTGACACAATGTTACAAAAAGAGCGCCGACTTTTTTTATGTCAAAGTCTGCAAATGCCTGAAAAATTCTGCCAAGCACTGCGGGGATATCACTTAATGCGGCAATCTGTCTGGTTGCGAAAAGTTCAGTTAAAAAATCCATCTGAATTCCTCCGTCTGCGAGTTGGTATTACAGCTTGAGAATAATATTCTTTCTGTTGAGAAGGTATGCCATTGTTGTAAGGAGTGCGGTTATAACGATGACTATCACTGCGGAAAGGGGAGCTGAGCATGAAGCAAAGAAGTCACCGAGGAATGCTGTCAGCGCACCGATGAATCCGAATTCTATACAGTAAAGCAATATGGGATTCTTACCCCACCACATAAGGGGATCAAACTTCAGCTTGTAGAAATTAAAGCAGTCGTAAATTATGAACGCAATGAGTGAAAGCACCATTGAAATGAGTATGTAAGAGGGACTGATACTGCCCTTGTTTACGGGAAGGAAAGTACTCAGTGCGTTTGCATAACCGTCAATTTCGGGAAGAGTTTTGTAAATGCCTGCAACCATAAGTGCAACGGGCACAGCAAAAACAACAACAGAGCCGATGAATTTCTTTTTGCTCGCATAGAAAAGGTCTGCAAATGCTGTGTAAATAAGCATCATTGCACCGTATGCGATACCACCTGTAAGACCGCCGTCAGGAACAACGTCAATAAGCTCCATATTGCTTGCGAAAAGGTCATTTGCAAGATTTCCCTCATGGAACAGGGCAAAGAGAGCAAGTACAGCAATACCGACGATAAATCGTATTGCCCCCCCCCATTTATGATTTATAGCAACAAAGGGAAGTGCGACG
>JAFYUD010000078.1 GCA_017549665.1 Clostridia bacterium
AGCTTATCGACTTCAACTGCTTTGAAGGGCTTGTCAGAGTCAATGAAAAGGGTGAGGTCGTTGCCGCAGGTGCAGACAGCTGGACTGTTTCAAAAGATTCACTTACATACACCTTCAGCCTGAGAAAAAGTGCAAAATGGTATCTGACCAACACATCAAAAGAAGAACTGAGCGATACTGACCCTCAGAAGTCAGATCTGCCCGTAAATTTTGACACACGTGTCACTGCAAAGGATTATGTATTCGGCATCAAGCGTGCTCTCGATCCTGTAACAGGCTCTGCTGAGGGAAAATATCTCTCTGCGATAAAAAACGCAGCAGCCGTAATGAACGGGGAAATGAGCGTCAATGAGCTTGGTGTTGAAGCTGTGGATGATTACACTCTTAAAATAACTCTTGAGCGTGCAGACCCCAACTTCTTATATTATCTTACACGTCCTGCAGCAATGCCCTGTAATGAAGTATTTTTCAACGCCTGCAAGGGCCGTTACGGTTTATCAATGGAGTATCTTCTCTGCAACGGTGCATACATTGTGTACAGATGGACACACGGCACTCTGATAAGACTTGAGAAAAATCCTCTTTACACAGGAAATGAACAGGCAAAGAACGAAAGAGTGTGGGTATATCTTATTGAAGATGCTGCAACCGTACCTGAAAAAATCGAAAAAGGTACTTACGATGCAGGCTACATAACTGCAGACGGTACACACCTTTTCAACGACAAATACACAATCAGTTCACGAAGCGATGTACTGTGGGGCTACTGGTTCAATTCCAATAACGAATTCTTCTCAGCAACCGCACTGCGCAGAGCTTTTGCATCATGCACAGACAGATCTGTTCTTCAGGCTCCGGATTACATTGAAGGCACTGCTGACAGACTTCTTACAAACGCAATCTCACCTCATTTTGACTATTCTCCCGCTCTTATTTCTTACAATGAAGAAGAAGCGGCAAAGCACTATAAAAATGCACTGAATATAAACGAAAATATTTCAGCAGCAATGACTGTAACTGTACTTACCACAGAGGATTTCGCAGATTCAGTCAAGAAACAGATTCAGATATGGCAGAGAGTTTTCGGACTTGATGTTAAAATAGATATTCAGACCAGAGAAAACGCAATAAAGCTTTTCAACAAGGGCAGCTATCAGATTGCATTCCTCCCCATTTCTGTAACAGCAACCAATACCGCTGAATATTTCCGTACATTCAGGTCAGACTCTACATACAACATCACCGGCTACAAGAATGAAACATACGATGCGCTGATAAATTCACTCAGTGATTCAATGACTCAGGATGAGAAGAATATTGTTTTCTCAAAATGTGAGCAGACTATAATCAGCGACGCTGTTGTCGTGCCTGCTTTTACCGAGGCGTCATATTTCATTCAGGGCAAGGATGTATCGGGAATATATTCATTCTCATCAAGTGAAGTTTACTTCCGTAACGGAATAATATCATCGAAAGGATAAAACACATGTCAGTATTAAAACCATTCAAAGCAATCAGACCTAAAAAAGAATACGCAGCTTCTGTTGCTGCACTTCCCTACGACGTTATGAATACTCAGGAAGCAAGAATTGCAGTAAAAGACAATCCTCTCTCATTCCTCCACGTAGACAAAGCAGAAATTGACCTTCCCGAAGGCACATATTTATATGACAAGCAGGTTTATCTCAAGGCAAGAGAAAATCTCGATGCACTTTCAGAAAAAGGCGTCTGCATTCAGGATAAAACCGAAAACCTCTACGTATACCGTCAGATTATGGACGGCAGAGCGCAGACAGGTGTTGTAGGCTGTGCTTCAATTGACGATTACATGAACAATATAATCAAAAAGCACGAGCTGACAAGAGCTGACAAGGAAGAAGACAGAATCAACCATGTTGATTACTGCGATGCAAACACAGGCCCTATTTTCCTGACATACAGAGGCAACGACACAATTGACTCTGTCGTTGCAAAATACACTGCTTCAGAAGCTGAATACGACTTCACAACTCAGGACGGTATCAGAAACACTGTCTGGGTAATTGACAACAAGGATGATATCGACGCTCTCACAGAAGCATTCAGAAATATCGAGTATCTTTACATTGCAGACGGTCATCACAGAGCAGCATCTGCTGTAAAAGTCGGCATGATGCGCCGTCAGGCAAATCCCGATTACACAGGCACCGAAGAATTCAACTTTTTCCTTGCTGTTTACTTCAAGAGTGACGACCTTGCAATCATGGATTACAACCGTCTTATCGCTGATTACAACGGCAAGACAAAAGAAAAACTCCTCAGCGAAATTGCCGAGAAGTTTGATATTGAAAAAAATGACGGAATTTATCATCCTGAAAAGAAGCACACATTCGGTATGTACATTGACAGCGAATGGTACAAGCTGACTGCAAAGGACGGCACATTCGATGAGAATGATCCCGTTGACAGACTTGATGTTTCTATTCTTCAGAAGAATGTAATAACTCCCGTTTTCGGAATCGAAGACCCCCGTACGGACAAGAGAATTGACTTCGTCGGCGGTATCAGAGGTCTTGGTGAGCTTGAAAGAAGATGTACAATTGATATGCAGATTGCATTTTCAATGTACCCCACAACTCTTGATGACCTTATGGATATTGCAGATGCAGAAAAAATCATGCCTCCCAAATCCACATGGTTTGAGCCTAAGCTCTTAAGCGGACTCTTTATTCACAAGCTGTCCTGACAAGATTAATAACTGCGCACTTCTCAGGCATACTGCGGAGTGCGCCTTTTTTTGTGGTCACAAGGCCTGCTGCCGCATTTGCAAATGTCAGAAGTGACTTCATCTGCTTTTCGTCAGCAGACAGTCCGTTATCAATAACATAATCAAGCACACAGCCCATAAAAGTGTCTCCTGCGCCTGTTGTGTCGATTGTATCAAGGTCAGTGAAAGCTTCCATATATGCTGAAACGCCCTCACAGAAGCCGTATGAGCCGTTTTTGCCGCCTGTTACAAACAGCATTCTGATATTAGGATATTTCTCTTTGATTATTTCATAGCCCTTATGAGCATCGCTTGTGCCGAAAACAAAATCAAGCTCATCATCTGCAATTTTCACAACGTTTGCATGAGAAAGTCCCCATTCGATTGCCTTCTTGGCATCTGCTAGGTCATTCCAGAGATTTTTTCTCAGATTAGGGTCAAAGCTGATTACACAGCCCTCTTTTTCGGCAATTTCAATCGCTGTTTCTGTCGCTTCCCTTGCACAATCATGAGTAAGGGAAAGTGTACCGAAATGAAAAACCTTACTGCTTCTGATAACCTCAGGATTCACTTCATTTTTATTAAGCTGTGTATCGGCAGAATCATTGCGCATAAAGCTGAATGACCTTTCGCCTGTTTCACTTGTAAGAATAAAAGCCTGAGTTGTGCTGCTGTTTTTGTCAAGCAGAAGATATGTTGAGTCAATACCGCATTCCTCAATACTCTTTTTCAGGATATTGCCGAGGATATCGTCACCCACCTTGCCGATAAATGCAGTTTTTCTGCCAAGCTTACTGAGCATAGCAAGTACATTGCAGGGCGCACCGCCGGGATTTGCCTCAAAAAGTATATTATTATTTTCACTCAGACCGTTATTTGTAAAGTCGATAAGTAATTCACCTAACGCTGTAACATCATACATAAAAATCTCTCCTTTTTACCTAAGAAAAACAGCGGCGAAAAGCCGCTGAAATCATTTAAGGAATTTACTTTTCATAAAGGTAATCATCGCAAGGATTGCAATGACCAGTGCAAACACAACAACTATCATAAATCCCCAGGGACTCTCTGCAAAAGGCATACCTGCAAGATTTGTATTCATTCCGTAGGCACTGAATATAAGAGTGGGAATTGAAAGTACGATTGTGACAACAGAAAGCACTTTCATTACGATATTCAGGTTGTTGGAAATAACAGATGCGAATGCGTCCATTGTACCGCTTAAGATACCTGAATAGATATTTGCCATTTCGATAGCCTGCTTATTTTCAACGATAACATCCTCAAGAAGGTCAACATCTTCGGGATATTTCTTGATGATTTCAAGACGAAGCATTTTTTCAAGTATAGCTTCGTTTGAACGAAGAGCAGTTGTAAAGTAAACAAGGGATTTTTCAAGCTTCAGAAGCTCGATAAGCTCCTTGTTTCTCTGTGACTTGTGAAGCTCACTTTCAACATCTTCACTCTTTTTATCGATGATACGAAGGTAAGAAAGAAACAGTGAAGAAGTCTTATAAAGTATCTGCAGAATAAAACGGGACTTCATGTTTGAGTAGAAATCCTTTACCTTTCCGTTTGAAAACTGACGGAGAATAGGTGTATCCTCACTGCAGACTGTGATAACCGCATCATCAACCACGATAATAGCAAGAGGAATTGTGCTGTAAAGCTCTCTGTCTGTTGCTTCCTCTTTAACGGGGATATTAACAAGGATCATGGTGTAGTTATCTTCAAGTTCAATACGTGAACGCTCATCAGCGTCCAATGCGGCTTTAAGTGCGTCAATATCAAGATTATACTTATTGGAAATACGGTTGATTTCCGAATCAGAAGGCGCAATAAGATTGACCCAGCAGCCGGGTTCGGGTCCTGTCAACTCTTCAAGGTAGTTATTCCTTGTGATGTAACAGTTTGTCATATTATCAAATCCTTTCACGGCCGAACAAAGCAAAGCCGTGAAAGAAAGAAAAAGTTCAAAGCTTTGATTTATTCAGCGATTCTTCGTTTTGGCGGTATACCGTTCTCCGTATACGCGTCAGGAACCATTAAAAATCACTTCCTTTAAATTTTCGTCCCTTTTATTTTATATTTTTTTTACTGTTTTGTCAAGAAAAATAAGCAATAAATAAGCACCAAAAATAAAAAAAATACGGCGGAGAAATCCGCCGTTTTCATGTGGTCCTAATTGTCGGTGATTATTCAGCAGCTTCTGCTTCTTCAGTCTCAAGAACTGATGTACAATGTGGGCAGCGTGTTGCTTCGATTGCAATTTCTGTACAGCAATAGGGGCACTTTTTTGTAGTGGGAGCAGGAGCTTCCTCAGGCTTCTTGCCGATTGACATCATCTTGTTGATACCCTTTACAAGACAGAAAAGGATGAATGCCAGGATAATGAAGTTAACAACTGCAGAAGCAAAGTTTGATGCAAACACCTTGATATCGTCAATTGTGTATACCTGTCCGGCTGTAAGGAATGTGATGATAGGATTGATAAAGTTGTCAGTAAGAGAAGTAACAATACCTGTAAACGCACCGCCGATAATTACACCGACTGCAAGGTCAAGCACATTTCCCTTAAGAGCAAACGCTTTGAATTCACTAAAAAACTTTTTCATTATGTATTCCTACCTTTACTGAAAATTATATGTACATTATAACCTTAACACTACTCAATGTCAATGATAATATAAAAAACAAGACCTCCGCAAACGCCGACTACTCATAAGGCAGTATTTGTTTCTCAAACAAAATTCCCTGTATTTTTGCCAAAAGCCTCACAAGGCGAAAGCCTTGCTGCATTTTTGG
>JAFYUD010000079.1 GCA_017549665.1 Clostridia bacterium
AATAAACAGCCGCACGTGAGCGGCTGCTTGAGATTGTAATGCGGTGCTAAACTTTCAGAGCCCCTTTCAGGGGCTAAGCCAGTAATCACCCCTTATAGGGGTGGAGCAAACCACCGGTTGAACCGGTGGTTTTGATTTATTATTCAACTGTAATTGTGTTTTTCAGCTGCTGACCGTGCATTGCGTAGGGACTGTATGAATCTACCTTTACGGTGTATTCGCCTGCTGAAAGATTACCTAAGCTTACTCTTACATCGTCATCAGTTGCTCTGACATATTCTGAAATAACAGTCTGTTCAAAAACTGTCTTGTTTTTGCTGTCAGTTACCTTGATTTTGTAGTTTTCAGCTTCGTAATATCCTCTTGCTTCGGGGAAAGAGATTACAACCTCATCATTTTCCTTTGTACCGGAAATAACGGCATTTTCGGGGAAAAGGGGAGCAGTGTCGAGAGACTTCTGCTTGTGCCAGTTGTAAGTTCTTTTTGAAGAATTACTGAGATTCGTGAAGTAATAATCAATATTGCCGAAGAACATTCTGTTCTCAATATCATAAAGCTTCATGCTGACATTGCCGTCTGCATCACACTCAACCAGCCATGCGCCGCCTGATTTGCCGGGGGCATCCTTGTCACCTTCAATGTAGTTGAGGTTACCCATGAATGCTGACAATGAACCGCAGCCTACAGCTGTGAATTCACCCTGCCATACACTTCTGGGATCGCTGGGTGCGTAATGTGAATGACCTGAGAAATCCACAACCTGAGGATATTTGTTCAGGACAGTTCTCAGTGACATATCACTCCAGTTGACACTTCCGTAAACAGTAAGTGTGGGGTGAGGATGATTTATAACATAAACAGGCTTTGAGGGATCATCCTTTGTAGCTTTTGCAAGCTCCTGATCGAGCCATACCATCTTTTTTGTAAAGCTTTTGCCGTCATCGTCATAAGAAACGCCGATGAAATGATATCCGTTGATAACAACATGTGTGTCAACATTTTCATTGATGAATTTTTTGTATACATCATAGCCGACAGTTGCATCAACGTCACGGTATTCAATGAATTCGTGGTTGCCGAGAACAGTGATGAGCTGAGTTGAAGACTTCATGTTCTCTTCAATGATTTTGTTGAACATCCTGTATTCATTTTCTCTGCCGCCGCCTGTGAAGTCACCTGCAACGAGAAATGCATCAAGATTTTTGTAGTCGGAATTTTCGCCGTAAGCATACATGTCAGCGAAAAGATTCTTCATTCTTACTGCTGCTTCCTGATTTTCTTTGCCGTTAAGATGAATATCAGAACAGACAATAAAACGAAGCACGGGAGTGAAATCCCCGGGTGTTTTTGTTTCCTGACCTGTTGTGCCGCTCTTCATGCCTGTGAACATGAATACAACGCCTATAAGTGAAGTGAGAAACTGTGAAACGAACTGTGAAAAAAAGTTGGTCATTACAATACTCCTTTAACTGAAATTTATGATAAAAGAATTATACTCCTTTATTTGCAAAAGGTCAATGAAAATATCAGATAACTTTTTAATAATTCAGATTTTTATGCAAAAAGAAGCCCTCCTGTAGTAACAGGAGGGCTTTGCCAAAACAAAAAACAGAAGGAGAAAAAATCCGGAATATCTTAATTAACCAAGCTGCTGGAGACGTGCAACTCTCTTAGATGTTTCGGGATGTGAAGAGTTGAGTGCAGCCCAGAGACCACGTGACTTTTCTTTCTTTGTTGTGCCGCCGTCAAGTCTTGTAAGTGCGTATGCAAGAGCAGGACCGTAACCGATTTCATGTGAATATTTATCAGCTTCGTACTCGTCGCCACGGCTTGATGCCATACATATGAGAACGCCGAGCTTTGTCCAGAGTGCCATGAATGCAGCAAGGAGTATGTTTGCAATAAAGTTGGATATTGCTGTGAAAATAGTAACAAGAAAGCTTTCACTTGCAATAGCAACAACGATTGAAAGGATACCTGAGAAGATTTTGCAGGAAATTCTGATAAGGAAGAAGATTGCGCTGACGATAAGGTTACCTACAACGATAACGAGTGTTGTATCTGTATCTTTGTGAGCAAGATGACCGAATTCGTGAGCAAGAATACCTTTGATTTCCTCGTCGCTGAGAGCAAGAAGACCCTTTGTGATGGCAATTGTCTTTCTGCCGCATGCGAAAGCATTGGGAGAAGCATCATCAACGATGTAAAGACTGATTTCTCTGTCAAGCTCGGGATTCTTCTGTTTTGCACGTGCATGAACTTCATTGAAGATGGGCATCATTCTGTTGAGAATGTCCTGATCAGTAATTTTCTCACAGCCGTTCTGGAATCTGAGAATCCATTCGCCGATGGGAGAAAGAGCAATGACAATTGAGACAAGATAAAGACCGAAACCGATGAGACATCCCTGCCAACCGATAGCAGATGTGCCGTCTGTGAAAACTGCGCCGAATAAAAGTGAAATAAGAACTGTGTTAGCTACCATCCAGATGATAGTTCCTATTTTGCTCTTCTTGAAGAGACTTTTAAAGAAATCGATAATGTACATACAGTGTTACCTCCGAAAAAAATTTTCAATCAACAGCTTGCGGTGTTGATTTGTTTACCGTGGCCATATAATAACACACACTTGTTAACAGTCTGTGATTTTCATTTTTCATGTTTGTTAAATTCTGAAAAAGAATATATTTATGGTTGGTTTTGTTAAATTTCGTTAGTTTCTGTCGATTGTTATTTTCCAGTCGTCCAGATTGCCTTCAATCAACGAAATATTGAAATCATCACCGTTTACAGTGATTGTACCTGTTGCGTTGCAGAGACAGAGAGGAAGTGTCACATTCTCTTTTGCAGGGCTGATAACAATAGTCTTGTCGGGAGTGTTTACTTTGAGACCTGCAGCAGCAGTGAGTGTTGTCCAACTTGAAAGAGGTCTTGTGTAGTGATGTCCGCATTCCCAGTGATCCCAGAATGCACCGAAGCACATCTGATTGTTGTGAATTGATTCCACGACCTTGTCTGCAATATTCTCAAGTCCTGCGCTGATAGCCAGTGCTGCATAAGCATAGCCTATGCCTGTCCATACTGCGCTTGCCTGACAATTGTTGTATGTATGAATTGAAGTGCTTCTGCCGGTGGGGCACTTTGCATTGATAAGACCTGATTCAGAGTCAAAGTTGTTGTTAAAAATAAATTCGAGAACACTCTTTACTCTTTCATCAGTAAAGTTGCTGCCTATGCCGGCCATACGGATAAACCATTCACCGTCAAGCTGGTCACTCATAAGTGACTCGTCTGTCTGTGTTTCGTTGCACCAGAGATTGTAGTATTCACCGTTCCACAGCTTTTCTTCAAGTGAAGCCTTGCCTTTTATGAGCAGTTTATTCCAGTGCTTCTTTCTGTCTGAAGCATTCATAATTTCTGCGATTCTGACAGCAGCATTGAGTGCTGAAATCCATAATACGGAAATATATGTGGGAGTGCCCGAGAAATTCCAGGCATCGTATGTGTTTCTCTTTGTCTCGCTGTCGGGAAGTCCGTCCTTGTCGGTGTCAAGACTTTCGATTGAATCCATAGCACGGACAACATTATTCCACAGAGCTTCAAGATATGCTTTGTCACCGGTGTAAAGGTAATCTCTCAGAACCATCATGACAAACTGCATATTCATATCAACACGGTCAAAGCCGTCGTCAACATGTTCAAGGTCGGGTGTGAAAAAGTGATGCACTCTGCCGTCCTCACGCTGGAATTCAGCGCCCATCATCATCTGTCGCTTCTGTAATTCGGGGAAAAGCGCAAGCAGACCGAATGATGCATGGTATGTGATGTCTGTTGTATGGAATCCGCAGTAGCCGAGACCTTCCCATAAGCCGAATTTGCCGTCCTTGAGATACCATGAGCATTTGACAAGTGTTGCAAGATGTGATGACCATGATTCGGGATACACCGTAGGC
>JAFYUD010000080.1 GCA_017549665.1 Clostridia bacterium
CCGTGGGTGGTCTTGTTGCACTTATTGTAATTCTCGCAGCATTCTTCATCGTAAGTGATATAACAGGTGCATGGAGCAAGACATGGCTTATTATTGTAGGCGGCATCTTTTCAATGATAATTTTCTTCCTGAGCTTTGCTATAAGAAAGCTTTGCAGTATGAGAAGAATATTCCAGCCGTTTGCAAGAGTTCTTCTGGCAATGTGCGTAATGCTTGTAACAGTATTTGCTTTCCTTTTCTGCCTGATGATGTTCCCCTCACTTACAGTGTGGCCGATTCTTCCGGCAGGTGTCAGTCTTATGTTTATCGCTGACCTTATCCTTGCATTTGCAACAAAGCAGAAATTCCGTACAATCTCACTTCTTGTTTATTTACCCGCAATTGCGGCAATGTTCTATATCGTATTTGCAGGCTACAGTATCGTTACATGGTCTGCAGGCTGGATAATTATTCTTCTCGGACTCGTTGCTGACATAATATACATTTTCAGTGTTTTAATGAGCAACATGAAGTATTTTACATATAAGCAGGAGGTTGACGAATGATGAAACGCAGACTCAACGCTGAACTCTGGGACAAGATGCACTATCTTTTCCGTGACTTCAACGACAGAATGGTTCATGTAGAAATCAATTACGATTTCATTCCTGATATTGAAGCGCTCAAAACCGTGCTTATCTGCGCATTTGAAAAGGTTCCTGTTCTTCATTCAAAGTTCGTGGACAAAAAGCTTTCAACTCACTGGGAAGTCATGCCCTATGATATTGACGATGTATTTACAGTTGCTTATCCCGATGATTTAAACAGTGCAGTTGACGAATTTCTTACTCAGTATATTGCACCTGATGCAAACATCCAGATGAAGGTTGCTCTGTTCATAAAGGACGGAAAAAGTACGCTCTGCATGGTTGAAAACCATATGTGTATGGATGGCGGTGACCTTAAATATTTTCTTCAGGCGTTCTGTGAAAATTACAATAACTATGTTGAAAAAGGCATCAGCCCCATCAATTTCAGAACAGGCTCCCGTGCATACAATGATGTTTATTCGGGATTTTCAAAAACTGAAGCAGGTGTTGCACAGCGTCTGTTCAAGAACATCAATTCAAAGGATGACCACAGATTCCCCTTGACTCCCGACAGTATCCGTGACAAGTCATTCATCGCAAGAAAGAAATTCAGTGAGGACACACTTGACAGACTCAAGGCAAAGGGCAAAGAGCTTGGCGCTACTATCAACGAGCTGATTCTTGCAAGCTATTTTTACAGCATCTATGAGCTTGCTGACTACCCTGCAAGTGATAAAATCATGATTTCAAACGCTATTGACCTTCGTCGTCATATGGATAATGTAAAGGATAAAGGCTTTACAAATCACACATCATGGATGCAGTGTGCTATTCCCGAAAGAGGCAGGGACATTTTTGAAACAGTAAAGTATGTTGTAAACAGCTCAAACCGTTTCAAAAAAGACAAATTTATGGGACTTTACGGTTTACCGCTTCTTAACTTCGGTTACAACATTCTCCCCCACGCCGCATCTGAAGAAATTATAAAAATCGGTTATTCAAACCCTCTTATGGCAATGAGTAACATCGGTATACTTGACGGCAAAATCCTTTCACTCAACGGAAATGAGCCGACAGATGCATTCATGTCAGGCGCTGTGAAATACAAGCCATTCGTGCTTCTCACCGTTACCACATACAAAAAAGTGATCACACTTTCAATGTGCGTAAGAGGCAACGAGGAAGACAAGAAAATAGTTGAAAAATTCTTCTCACTTATGGAAAAGAATATCAGCACAATTATCGGTCAATAAAAAAATTATTCCCTTGGAAACGAATCCAAGGGAATTTTTTTACCACTTTTTCAGTTTTGTATCAGGACATTTCTTATTTCTGAATGCGGCACGGAATTCAACATAACAGCCGCATTTTATACATGACCCGCTTATGAGATTGTCGCAGTTTCTGCAGATTTCAAGCCTTTTTTTATACGTCTCGTCGTCGCATTTTTCCTCAGGTCTGATTTTTGCAATATACTGCTGCACGAGCTTATGATTATCTTCATCACCGCTGGCTAAAAGAAGACATCTTTTACATTCACGAAGCTCCATTATCTTTCCACAATGAACTTTACAACACTGCAGGGAGGCACTGTTGCGATAAATCCGTCAGCTGTAACAGTGAAATCCGTAAATTCAGCGGGAGTTACGACGTCCTTGTTTTCAAAGGTGTTGTGAGCGTGCATTTCACCTGTGATAATCTCTGCCTTTACAGACTTTACTTCAGAGTCGGCAATCTGACACTTGATTTCCTTGGCATCACCGAGAGCTACGTTGACGATAGTTGAATAAATGACACCGTTATCGTCCATTGATGCGCTTTCGATAAGCTCAGGCATTTTAAGGCCGTCGCACTCAATCTTTTCAGATGTGATAAATGAGCCGAGAAGTGTATTCTTCTGATGATCCTTATACATTCTGAATACATGATAAGTGGGAGTAAGCACCATTTCGTCACCGTCTGTAAGAATAACAGCCTGAAGAACATTTACGGTCTGTGCAATATTTGCCATTCTGATTCTGTCTGAATGCTTATTGAAAATATTGAGTGTAAGACCTGCAACCATAGCGTCTCTCATTGAGTTCTGCTGATAAAGGAAACCGGGATTTGTACCCTCTTCAACATCAAACCATGTGCCCCATTCGTCAACGATAAGGTCAACTCTGTGTGCAGGGTCATACTTATTCATGATTTCAAGATGACGAGTGATGATTTCGTCAATCTTGTATGCCTTTGTAACTGTTACAAAATATTCTTTTTCGTCAAATTCAGTTGCCTTACCCTTCTTTGACCATTCACCGGGGACTGTGTAGTAATGAAGTGAAAATCCGTCGATCTGATGACGTGCTCTCCACATTACCTTATCTGTCCAATGGTAATCCTCAGCGTTGGGACCACAGCAGACTCTGTAAATTCTGTTGTTATTATCATAATTTCTGACGTATGTGTTATATCTGATAAATTCCTGAGCATAATCCTCGGGCATGAAGTTGCCGCCGCAACCCCAGTTTTCATTACCGACACCGAAATACTTTACAACCCAGGGCTTTTCTCTGCCGTTCTGCTTACGCCACTCAGCCATGGGAGAAATACCGTCAAATGTCATATATTCAACCCATTCGCTCATTTCCTGAACTGTACCGCTGCCTACATTTCCGTTGATATAAGGATCACAGCCGAGCTGCTCGCAAAGCTCAAAGAATTCGTGTGTACCGAAGCTGTTATCCTCAACAAGGCCGCCCCAATGGGTATTGATCATCTTTTTTCTGTTTTCAACAGGGCCGATACCGTCCTTCCAGTGATATTCATCAGCAAAGCAGCCGCCGGGCCAACGGAGTACGGGAAGCCCCATCTCTTTGAGAGCATTCACAACATCACAACGCATACCGTTGACATTGGGAATAGGTGAATCCTTACCTACAAAAAGACCTTCGTAGATACATCTGCCCAGATGCTCCGAAAAATGACCGTATATATCTTTACTGATTGTTGATATTTTCTGATTCGGGTTGATAAGATATTTTTCCATCTCTGAACCTCCGCAATGCTTATTTTTGTCAAATATAACATATCTCTGTTGTTAAATCAATCAGTTTTTTACTTTTTTATTACTATTTTTTATTTAGTGGTTGCATTCTATTGAAAATTACTGTATAATTATTTCAAATATTTTTTAATCAGGAGTGATTACTTTGGCAGTACTCAAAGACATTGACAACAAAGCAGAAGAAAAAGGTTCTCTTCTCGTAACAATCTGGCAGTTCGTAAAGTTCATCGTAGTAAGCCTTCTTGCTATGATAGTTCAGTTCGTTCTCCTTAACACACTTCAGCTTATTCCCCCCATTGCAGAGCTTTACAATCAGGATTTCAGCTGGTGGGTATTCGTTTACCCCGCAGCAGTCGGCGGTCTCGGCTACTTCATCGTAAGCAATGTTGCTAACATCATCGCACAGATCGTTGCTTTCTTTGTAAATAAGGAAAAGACATTCAACTCCGGTGCAAATATCGCTGTTGCTCTTCCTATTTACATAGCTTTCACAATCGGTCTTATCTTCTTCTCAGCATGGCTTAACCCCACACTCAAAGACCTTTTCCTTGGCTTTGAATGGTGCAACGAAACAGCTGCAAAGAACATTGCAACAATGATCTGTTCAGCAGTTCAGTTCTTCCTTTACTTCCCTGTTGACAAGATTCTCTTCCACAAGAAAAAGGAAGAAAATACAGAAGCAGCTGAATAATTTTCCCGGAGGTTTTTCATTATGAACCGCAAATTATATGAAAGCTACTGCAGAGCATATCAGGCTACATTCAGACTCGCAGTAAATGCTCTCGACTGGACAGAGCCCAAGCTTATAAAAGGCGCAGGCGCAGTCAAGGAGCTTCCCAAAACTGTAAAGCAATTAGGCTACAACAATGTTCTTGTTGTTACAGATAAGGGCCTTATGGGTCTTCATCTTCTTGACAGTCTGTTTGAAGAGCTTAAGAACAATGATATCGCTTATGTGGTATATGACGGTGTTCAGCCCAACCCCACAATTGACAATATTGAAGAAGCAAGAAATCTTTACATAGGTAACGGTTGTCAGGCTATTATTGCATTCGGCGGCGGCTCACCCATGGACTGTGCAAAGGCTTGCGGTGCAAGAATTGCAAGACCCAACACAGAAATTCCCAAGATGCGTGGAGTTCTTAAGGTTCTTAAGAAGATTCCCCCTCTTTTTGCAGTGCCCACAACTGCAGGTACAGGTTCAGAATGTACTATTGCAGCTGTTGTTTCAAATCCCAAGACACACGAGAAGAATGCAATCAATGACCCTGTTCTCCGTCCCAAGTACGCAGTACTTGACCCCGAGCTTACAGTAGGTCTTCCTCCTCACATTACTTCAACAACAGGTATGGATGCTCTTACTCATGCTGTTGAAGCTTACATCGGTCAGAGCAACACTGCTGACACTGAGGAAAAGGCACTCAAGGCTACAAAGATGATTTTTGCAAACATCGAAACTGCTTATACTGACGGCAAGAATATTCAGGCAAGAGAAAATATGCTTCTTGCATCATACTACGCAGGTGTTGCATTCACAAGAGCTTATGTAGGTTATGTACATGCTATTGCTCACAATCTCGGCGGTATGTACGGAATTCCTCACGGTCTTGCAAATGCTGTTATTCTCCCCTATGTTCTTGAATATTTCGGTGAATCAGCACACAAGAGACTTGCAGATCTTGCAGATGCTGCAGGACTTGACTGTGCAGGCAAGTCAGACGCAGAAAAGGCTGAAATGTTCATTGAAGCTGTAAAGACAATGAACAAGAATATGAGCATTCCCGAGAAGTTCGAGCAGATAAAAGAGGAAGATATTTCTCTTATCGCTGACAGAGCTCTCAAGGAAGGTAATCCTCTTTATCCCGTTCCCAAAATCATGGATAAAGCAGAATGCATGGCAGTTATCAGACAGCTTATGGCTTAAATTTCAAAACAAATCAGCAGTTACTTCGAAAAAAGGTAACTGCTGTATTTTTTTACACAAAAGTTTTTAAATTTATTATTGTTTATATCTGATATTTATTGTATAATTATATAGAAGACTCTTAAGATGGTGATTTTATGCTGAGAATTATGATAGTTGATGACAATGAAAACACACGTAAGCTCACTCAGGCTGTGCTTAAACAACACGGCTATGACACTGTGTGTGCAGGTGACGGTATGGAAGGTCTTGAAATGATGGACAAGGTTCATGTTGACCTTATAATTCTTGATGTAATGATGCCGAACATGAACGGCTTTGAATTCACACGTACCTTACGTGAGTGCGGCTGGGATACACCTATTCTGATGGTAACAGCAAAAGAATCACATCTTGACAAAAAAGAAGGCTTCCTTGCAGGTACGGATGATTACATGGTAAAGCCTGTTGATGACGAAGAGATGCTGCTTCGTATTGCCGCTCTTCTCAGACGTTCAAAGATTGCCAGTGAACACAAAATCACTATCGGCAGTACCGTACTTGATCATGATGCATTATCTGTCACAACATCTGACGGGATTGTAGAACTTCCGCAGAAGGAATTTATGCTTCTTTTTCAGCTTCTTTCCTACAAAGATAAAATCTTCACACGAAGACAGCTGATGGACGAAATCTGGGACATGGATTCTGACACAGACGAAAGAACTGTTGACGTACATATCAACCGTCTGAGAGAAAAATTCAAAAATAATCCTGATTTCAATATAGTCACAATCAGAGGACTCGGTTACAAAGCCGTATAAGGAGGAATTCCGGTGTTCAAGAAAGACTGGGCGTTGTATATTACCGTAACGGTCATAATATTCTTTATACTGCTTATTTCAAGCGGTTTTGCGCTGCTTTCAATTCTTCTTCTGCAGATGCTTTTTCCGTCACTGTTTATCAGACTTGCGCCGCTTACAATAACTGCAATTGCATTTATAACAAGTACAATTATCGGTACAGCAATTTCCATATTTGTCAGCAAGCAGTTTTTCAAGCCTCTTGACGACCTTATAAGGTCACAGCAAAAGGTTGCAAAAGGTGACTTTTCCGTAAAGGTCACCCCTCCTAAGGGGGATACTCTTATAGCAGACCTTGTAACGGGTTTCAACGCCATGACTGAAGAGCTTGACGGCACCGAAATCTTCCGTAATGACTTTATAAACAACTTTTCACATGAGTTCAAAACTCCGATCGTATCAATCAGAGGCTTCGCAAAACAGCTTCAGAATGACGATATAAGCAACGAGCAGAAAACTGAATACATTGACATCATTGTCAGAGAATCTGACAGACTCGCTTCAATGTCTTCAAACATTCTTCTTCTTACAAAATTTGAAAATCAGCAGATAGTTTCAGATAAAACCGAATTCTATCTTGACGAGCAGATACGCAAATGTATTCTTCTGCTTGAAAAACAATGGGCAAAAAAAAATCTCGCCCTTGAGCTTGACATGGACGAGATAAAATATTATTCAAATGAAGAAATGCTTTCCCACGTGTGGATAAACATTCTCGGGAATGCCGTAAAATTCACACCTGAAAACGGCAACATTTCCGTAAAATGCTACAAGGATTCGGAAAACATCACAATTAAAATTTCCGATAACGGAATAGGTATGGACGACAAAACCCAGAGAAGAATTTTCGACAAATTCTATCAGGGAGATTCATCACACAAAAGCTCAGGCAACGGTCTCGGTCTTGCACTGGCAAAACGAGTAATTGATCTGTGCGGAGGAAAAATAAGCGTAAAAAGCCGTATCGGTAAAGGCACAACCTTTATCGTGAAGCTGCCGGTTTCCACCGTATGATATTACTGCTTTCCTCCGAGAAGTCTTGCAAGCTCATCCATAAATGAGTTGACATCTCTGAACTGTCTGTAAACAGATGCAAAACGGACATAAGCAACCTCATCAATATTCTTGAGCTTATCCATCGCAAGCTCACCAATTTTGATAGAAGTGACTTCCCTGTCAATTGATGTCTGAAGTGCTGCTTCAATATCATCAACAGCTTCTTCGATTACTTCGAGAGGTACGGGACGCTTCTCGCAGGCTCTGAGCATACCGCTGATAAGCTTTGTTCTGTCAAACACCTGACGGGATTTATCCTTTTTAACAACAACGATGGGTAATGTTTCGATTATCTCATAAGTTGTGAATCGTTTTTCACATTTCAGACAGCCTCTGCGACGGCGGATTTTCTCGCCCTCTTCAGTAGGTCTTGAATCGATAACCTTACTCTCTTCATAACCGCAATACGGACATCTCATAATATATCACCCTGTTTTTTAAAAACTTAATTCATTCTAACACACTCAACCATATAATTCAAGCGAAACAGGCAAAAAAGACAATTTTTTACAGGAGTTTTCATTATGATAGCTTTACCTTCGCAAATCAATACAATTTTTGACACTCTCAGCCGCAACGGACACGAAGCTTACGTGGTGGGCGGATGTGTGCGTGATTTTATCATGGGCAAGCAGCCTCACGACTGGGACGTTACAACAAGTGCATCACCTGAAGAGATAAAAGCTTCATTTGCCGGCTTCAGAACAATTGACACGGGAATACAGCACGGCACGGTAACTGTCATCGTTGATTCACAGCCCTTCGAAATCACTTCATTCAGAATTGACGGAGAATATACCGACAACCGCCACCCTGACAGCGTGCAGTTTACAAAGAATATCAATGAAGACCTTGCACGCAGAGATTTCACAATGAATGCCATCGCATACAATCCCGAAACAGGCTATATTGACCCCTTTGACGGAAAGACAGACATTGAAAACAAGATTATACGCTGTGTAGGTGACCCTGACAAGCGCTTCAATGAAGATGCACTCAGAATTCTCAGAGCACTGAGATTTTCTTCTGCACTGGGTTTTTCAATCGAAGACAGCACTTCAGAATCAATAATTAAAAACGAAAATCTCATATCAAATGTGGCAGTTGAAAGAATTGCAGTGGAGCTTATTAAGCTGCTCACAGGCAAGAATGTATTCTCTGTCCTTACAAAATACAGAAGTGTCATAGCTGTATTTATTCCCGAGCTTGCTCTTGAATTTGATTTCAGACAGTACGGAAAGAAGCACGGATATGACGCATGGATTCACACAGCGCTGACTGTGGCTAACATTGAAGATGATCCGATTTTAAGACTTACCATGCTCCTTCACGACACCGGCAAGCCTGCTACACATCATCGCAACGAAAACGGTGATTCGACCTTCAGAAATCATGCTGCAGTAGGCGGGGTTATTGCTGAAAATATACTCAGAAGACTTCACATGAGTAACGAATATATAAAAACTGTATCCTACCTCGTTTCGGTTCACGATTGGGAAGTTCCGGAATCAAGAGTTCAGGTAAAAAAGTATATCCGTGATCTTGGTGAAAACAATTATATCAGACTTATGAAAATCAGACGTGCCGACAAATCTGCACTTGCTGCAGGTTTCAGGGATATTTCCGACAAGCTGATTTTTGCTTACAGGGAGTTTGACGATGTAATCGAAAAAGAGGAGCCATACTTACTGTCTCATCTTGCAGTAAAAGGCTCAGACGTAAAGGATATTTTCATTCCCGAAGAAATCGGTGAGAAGCTCAATGCGCTTCTTGATTTTGTCATCGAAAATCCTGAATGCAACAATAAAAAAATCCTGCTTGAAAAAGCAAGAGCAATAAGATAAATATAAAAATGAAAAACTCCCGTAAAAATACGGGAGTGTTTTTCATACATCAGTTAGTTACTGAGAATTAAGCCTCTGAACCTGACTCAACTTCAACAACAACATCTGTTGTGCCTTCTTCTGTTGTTGTGTTCTCTGTGCAGCCTGCGAATGAGAATACCATAGCAGCTGAAACTGCAAGAGCAGCGATTGTGATAATAACTTTCTTCATCTTTATGTATCTCCTTTCATAGTATCGTACTTACGTAGGATTCTTATAATACTTAAATTACAGAGCAATTCGACAAGTGTCTCACTGCATTGCATACTTTACAGCATTTCGCACACAAAGTCAATGATTATAACAAGTTTGTAACGAGTTATTACAAACTTGTAACTTTTTCCGTTAAGATGTTACAGTTGACTTATCTTCAATACTATTTTATAATATTATCAGCACATCATAAGGAGATGTACCATGTCTAAACACATTAAATTTATTGCATTTGTAATAATTATTGCGATGCTGTTTACAGTATCAGTATTTGCATCTGCCGAAAACAAAATTACATATGACTACACTTCTGCGGCAAGCCGTGCCGAGTATATAGTAAATCCGAATCCTGCTTCATACACTGACAGCACTGAGTATTCACTCAAGGATGCTTCCTGTGACGGATTTGAATTTGCAGGCTGGTTTACGGACTCAGAATGCACAACTCAGGTTACTGCTCTTGATGATTTATCCGGTGATATAACACTTTATGCACAGTGGTACGAAATGTCATACAGTATATCTTATGTACTTACCACACCCGGTGTGCCTGTTTCCGCATCAGATGTCAGCAATCCGAATGTCCATGTAAGACTTGCAAGTGAAGAAGTTTTCCTTTCAGAGCCGTCATATATTGACAGCACATATACATTCGACGGTTGGTATCTTGACGAAAGCTATACTGAAAAAATCGAAATTATTGACGAATTCACATGCAGTGACATCACTCTGTATGCACACTGGATAAACACTGAGTTTGAAATCCGTTATGAAATGGGCGAAGTTGAAAACGGAGTTTATCCCGTAATCAACAACAACCCTGACAGATATATCTATAATACTGAAATTATCCTTACAGATGCTTACACTGATGACCCTGCATACTCTTTTGAAGGCTGGTATACAGACGCATATTTTACCGAAAAAGCAGACAGTATTCCTGCAGGCACAAGAGGTGAAGTAACTCTGTATGCAAACTGGATAAAAACAGAGTATAATATCACTTATATACTCGCAGATAACAGCGGAATCAGCGCTGACAGCATAACAAATCCCAACGGCAATATCCGTACAGCTGACAAGGATTTCTTTTTATCAGCACCCGAAACAACTGATAAGAGCTTTAAATTCGTAGCATGGTACACATCCCCCGACTTTGCTTCAAACACAAGAGTGTCACGAATCAAAGCAGGTGTTACGGAAGATGTTACTCTTTACGCAAAATGGGACACTGCTGTTTACTCAATCACATATGATTTAGGAAGCATTGATACCCGTCAGAGCGGCATAATAAACGATAATCCCGATGAGTACAGATTCGGTGACACAATCAACCTTTCCGACGCAACGGCAGATGGTTTCATATTCAATTGCTGGTGTACTGACGCAGCACTTAAAAATCCTGTTTCAGCTATCACACCCGATATGTACGGTGATATCACACTCTATGCTGATATCACAGAGAAAACATATTCAATCACATACATTGTTGAAGATAAGGAAGTAAAAGCTTCTCAGGTTGTAAACACAAGCCCCACAGTAAGAACAACATCAGAAAGAACATATTTTGATGATGCAAGAACAATCAATACGGAATACAAATTCGGCGGCTGGTATTATGATAAGGAATTCACTCAGGAGGCTACATTCGTAAGAGCATATACTGCTGAAAATGTCACTGTTTATGCAAAGTGGATAAAGATAGCATCCTATCTGCCGGTATGGGGCGATGTAAACCTTTCAGAAGAGCTTTCTGCTGCAGATGCAAGAATTATACTCCGTTACGCCGCAGGGCTTGAAACGGCATTTGACGAAATACAGCTGCGTCTTGCTGACCTTAACAATGACACAAAGGTAAATGCTGCTGATGCAAGACTTGCACTCAGACTTTCTGCAGGGCTTGAAAAAGAAGAAGAGCTTATTGAAAAATATTCACTTCCCGAAATTCTTCTTGAAGACGGTGAAATTATTTTCAAGTAATTTAATATTTTCTATTGCAATTTCAATTCATAAGTTGTAAAATTATGTTGAAATTCAGAAAGGATCTGTTTTAATTATGGAAAAATTTATTGTTGAAACTTCTGCAAGACATATTCATGTTTCTCAGGCTGACCTTGAAATCCTCTTCGGTGAAGGCTATCAGCTTACAAAGAAAAAGGATCTTTCACAGCCCGGACAGTACGTTACAAACGAAAGAGTTGCTGTTGTAGGCCCTAAGAGCCAGTTCCCCGCTGTTTCAATCCTTGGCCCCGTACGCCCCTCAACTCAGGTTGAAATTTCTGCTACTGACGCTCGTTCAATCGGCGTTGTTGCTCCCATCAGAGAGTCAGGCGACACAGCAGGCTCAGGCGCTTGTAAGATCGTAGGACCTGCAGGTGAAATCGAAATCAGCGAAGGCGTTATCGTTGCTAAGAGACATATCCACATGACAACAGCTGATGCTGAAAAGTTCGGCGTTGCTGACAAGGAAATCGTTAATGTAAAGATTGACACAGACGGCAGATCACTCGTTTTCGGTGATGTTGTAGTCAGAGTCAATGACAGCTTCGGCCTTGCAATGCATATTGATACAGACGAGGCTAACGCTTGCAGCGCAACACCTACAACAATGGGCGAAATCGTTAAATAATCAGTCAAAAACCAAAAGCTCCCTTACGGGAGCTTTTTTTGTTGCCAAAACTTATCTTACAGCAATACCGTCCACAACATCCCACATGCTTCCGATAATGAACATCAGATCATTTTCATCAGCATCAGCATCAATTATAAATCCGTATGTCACAGTTTTGCTTTCACCGGCATCAAACGGAATTTTAAAATATCCGCCTGTTCCGCCTTTCTGTCCGCTTATATATGAAGCTTCAAACAGATTGACTCCGTTAACATCAGATTTGCCGCTGACAGTACATACACCTGCATCAATGTAGAACTGATTTGAGCTATCCTCATTATTCTTCACTTCAATATCAATCAACACGATTTTTCTACCGACAATCTTGCTTTCTTTAAGTGATCCGATTGAATTTACACCGTCGCCGTAATCGTATTTTTTGCGTTCATAACTTTTAAATTTACCGTTTTCATCAATATAGTCAGAAAGCTTATCTGACAATCTGAAAGCTGAATAATCAAGCCCGTTTATGTTATCACGGACATCAATATTTTTTACTGTCAGTGTATAATCATTACCATCGATATCACCATTGTATGCTACAATATCAAACTCTTCACCAAGCTGTCTGACAACAGCTTCCTTTGCATAAGAAGAATATGCACCGTCAACAGGCTCCATTATGCCTTCGTTGTCCGCTGTAGGAATATAGGTGTCAACAATAAAAGCTTCTGACTTGTCACATTCTTCAAGATAAAGTCCGTTTGCGATTTCCATCATTTCTTCTTCACTGATTCTTTCTGACACATAACAACGAAGAACATAACCGAAATCATCAAAGCTGATCAGAAACTGTTTGTCATAGCGGTCTCCGTCAGATTCAACACCGGTTTCAATTCTCATTACGACCCCCTTATTTTCACCGAACATACACTCTGCAACACTGCCTACATAAAGTATTTCAAGGTCTTTTGCCACATCGGAATCAAACAACTGAAATGTTATTCCAGATGCAGCATCTTCTCCCGAATCAGTCTTTATTCCGAATTTATACGGAGCATCATCAGTGTTAAGATAATCGGGCATATATCCGAAGCAGAGTCTGACATATTCAGCCTTATTTTTTGTTGCTGTGCCGTTTTCCGCTGAATCCTCGGTTTTATTCTCATCCTGAACCAATGTTACTTTATAATTGTTTTTCTCAACAAATTTTTCATACAGCTCGTTTGCTCCGAAAGCAGAAACTGTAAGCAATACAATTGCCGCTGCGGCGATAGCTGCAATTCTGACAGAGGAAAATCTGCGGATTTTTTTATTATCATCAGCAGCCGTCAGGTTATCGAGTGTCTCAGTAACACAAGAATGAAAATTACCTGTCATTTCCGGATATTCATTTTTCAGATCTCTATTCATTATTACTCCTCCAATATATCTCTGAGTTTTGCTCTGCCCTGAGAAAGCCTGCTTTTTACCGTTCCTTGCGGAATTTCAAGAATCCGTGCCGTCTCCTCAACCGAATACCCTTCTACATAATGCAGCTGCACCGTAATGCGTATCTTTTCGGGCAATCTCATAATTGAGTCAAACACGTACGAGAACTCTTCTGTCTTTGCTTCTTCAGACAACGTATATTCACTAAAACTCACTTCATATTTTTTTGATTTATTGATTTTATAACATTCGTTTATAAGAATCCTTGTAATCCACGTTCTGAAATATTTTTCTTCACGCAGTGTTGCGAGTTTTTCATACGCTCTGAGAATAGCTTCGTGTACAGCATCTTCACAATCACTTTCGTAAAAGCATATTGATTTTGCGACTCTGTAAAGCATTTCTTCCGAGGACAGAACATTATTCTGAAAAGTCTTTTTATCCATGATATTATCCTTTCCATGCAAACGGTACCGATTTTTGCATTTCACCTATTAGATAAAAATTTGCCCGTACAGGTTCATTTTTCCTGATTTTTTTTACAAAAGCATAAAAAGCTCCCTTACGAGAGCTTTTTTTGTTGTTATATTTCTTCCTCAATAAGCAAAAGTTCTGATGACAATGAAGACGGGATATATACTTTTATTCCCGCATTTTTCAATTCTCTGCCTGAAACTGAAAATGAGCATCTTTCATTATCTGATGTAACCTTGTACTGTTTTGAAGCATCGATACCCTTTGGTTTTACTGTCAGAGTTTCTCTTCCCGAACAAGTAAGTGAGAATACTCCGATTACACATCTGTCCTTTTCTTCAGAAGCCAATTCCAGAATACAATTCTTATCACATTCAGGAGTATGATGATAAATTTTTGAGTTATTTATAAATGGTCTTATAAAGCTCTTATAAATTCCCACAGAATGCTTAACAAATTCCATCTGAACTTCATTTATCTCTGCTTTTGCAGGTGCTATGACATTCAGTGACATATGTGTAAGCATGGTATTTCGCATCTGCAGATCAAGAGTGCCGAATTCATGGCATGTCATACCTGCAAAGAGCCTGTCCACCCTTTCGGGAGGCAGTGCCATTGTCATACCGTTTGTTATAACAACACTTCTCGGCGCACACTGATTATCCGTTACCCATGTATGGTGGAACGCTTTCATAAAGCCTAAATCTGTCCGTCCGCCACCACCTGCGCAGTTTTCAAAAATCACATGAGGAAAACGCTTTTTAAGATTCATATACATCTTTGCGACTGCATTGAAATGAGCAACGGAAATACATTCATAACGGTCTGCGACACGCTTACTCATACCGAAATATTCACGACATGATGTATTGTAATCAACACGAAGAAGATCCGTTTTACACTCTTCAATAAGCCTTGCAATTTCATGTTCAGCCCATGCGGAAACCTCAGGATTTGTAAAATCAAGAAAACGCTGACTGCGGTTTCCGTAAATATCGCAAGCAAACCAATTGGGATGCTTATCATATATATCTGAAAATTTCCCCACTGATTCAATTTCAATCCACAGACCGAATTTCATACCTTTTTCGTGGCAATAATCAGCAATTTCAGTTATTCCGTGTGGATATCTTTCTTTATCGGGAATATTGATTCCGTTGAAATCACCCCACTGCATTTCTCTGTGAGGAGGACATTCCCAGCCTGCGTCAACAATAAAAAGCTCGCCGCCCATTTCACTGAACTGATCAATAAACTTTTTACTCGTTTCCACGGACATATCATGCTCAGCACCCATACCGCAGCCTATCAGGTCATCTGAAGGGGCAATAAGAGGATTATCTAAAACTGATTTTCTGATATGAGAATGCATTTCATTAACAGCATCGTCAAAATCACCGTAAGTAAGCCCAGCATGGACTTCAGGAGAAACAAAGCTCTCTCCGGGTGAAATTATATACATAGGATTATGCGCTGTAATTTCAGCTTTGAAGCTGAGATACGTATCAGCTTTTCCGGGATGAGCATTGTAATCGACCGTAAAACGGCAGCCTGCACTCCAGCCTGTCTGGAATGACCAGATTTTTCCCGTTACATTATTGCGTATAAAATAAAGCGGATGTCTGAATCTGTCACGGCCGAATCGTGTATCAACAGATGTTGTTTCAGCTCTGAGAGGATGCCATCTGAACTCCCCTTCCCTTGCCCATCTGTCGTCGTCAAAATATCCCAATGAATAGAAATCCTCCACATTGTCTGAGGGAAGCATTTTATCACGCTCTATATTCTCAATTCCGCCGCTGATAACACAAAGACGGCTTAAATTAAGATAAGAATCAGAGTGATTTTCTATTTCAAGATAACGTGTGAACATCTGCGTGCCGTCGAGAAGAGTATGAATTTTAATGCGGACAGGCTTTATTCTGCTTTCAAGAATAAGAACGGAACTGATCTTTTCACCGTCTTTTTCAACCGAAAAATCACAGAATTCAAGCTTGTGATCAACACTCTGTCCGTCAAGCTCGATATTGAACGCAAACGGCTCTGTGAAGTCATTTTTATTAAGTCTTGAAGGGCAATTTGTAAGAACATTCAGAGGATAACCTGCACCGTTCCAGCCTGATGCAAGAAGCACTCCGTTATAAAGAGTCTCCTCATAAACCATTTTTCCGCTTCTGTAACAGAAAACAGGATTTTCACCCGGCTGATAATATATATCAGAGAATGTAGTATTCATAATCATCCCTCAACCTTTGCCTTCTGCATATTACATTCACGTATTGCCCTGATGCCTTTTTCAGACAGCTTATGCTCCCTGTAATATGTCACAAGTCCATTCTGCTCCTGTTCAACGTCAGTAAGCTGAGTGTAACACATACCGATACAATCACTTTGCATCAGTGCATTTGTGTCCGAAATATAATGAGCAACAAATGATTCTTCACTTGTCTCCTTGACATAACCCCAGCTGACAGATTCATCGTTGTTGTATGAAATTCCGCCGTATTCGGAACAGAATATGGGAAGCCCTTTCAGCTCTCGCTGTGTAAGGATTCCTGCTTTTTTGGTCTTATTCAGAACAGCGATCTGCTTTTCGTCCTTTGTACCGTTTTTATGGTTATGGACATGAGCAATAATCTCTTCTGCAGTATGGGAATAATCGTGATAATCGTCAATATCGGTAACATAGTTGAAGCCGCCGCTTGTACCGACAACGGGACGTGTTTTATCCATATCCTTTGTTGCCTTATATATTGCTTTCTGTGAATATGCATCGCAATAACTGAAGCCGCCCCATGTTTCATTAAGCGGACACCAGCCGATAATTGAAGGATGATTATAATCCCTTGCAACAACCTCTTTCCATTCGGGAAGGAAATTTTTAAGTCCCTGAGGATTCTTCTTAGAATCAAGACAGCAACCCCAGTTGGGGAATTCTCCCCAGATAAGATAACCCTTCATATCAGCAAAATACATATAATATTCTTCAAAAACCTTTTCGTGCGGTCTTGCACCGTTGAAGCCGAAATCAATGACAATATCTATATCCTTTTCTACCTCTTCAACTGTGGGGAATGTATAGATTCCTTCGGGATGGAAGCCCTGATCAAGAATCTGACGGAGAAATACTGATTTTCCGTTAAGATAAAATTTTCCGTCACGAAGCTCCACTTTTCTGAAGCCTGTATAAGTCTTTACACTGTCTGTAACTTCACCGTCTTTTTTAACTGTGAGAACAATATCATAAATTTCAGGCTTGAGCACATCCCAGAGATGAATTTCATTTTCAGTCTGTGCAGTCATTCTGAAACTGCCGTTTTTCGCAATGGTTTCACATTTGCAGACGGGATTGTTTTTATAAAAAACTTCGGCTGACACGGTGATTCCGTTTTCCTTATCATTGAGTGTGCCCTCAAAAAGAATGCTTCCGTTATCTGCATCGGGAGTGATTCTTCTTGAAGTGATGTATGTATTGCTTACGAATTCAAGCCAGACAGTCTGCCAGATACCTGTTGTACGAGTATAATAACAGCCGTGACTTTCAGGCTTATGTGACTGCTTGCCCGAGGGAATGGTATTGTCATTCGCATCATCATGCACGCTTACGATAATTTCATTCTCACCTGCTGCGAGAAAATCCGTGATATCCATTGAAAATGAAACGTAACCGCCCTTATGATAACCGGCCTTTTTACCGTTTACGAAAAGAGTCATTTCATAGTCAACAGCACCGAAATTCATTATTACTCTGCCTTCAAGCTGCTGCTCTGTAATGCTTATATTACGTCTGTACCGGACATCATGAAGGAAAGCCTTATGCTCAATACCTGACAGTCTGCTTTCAGGGCAGAAAGGTACTTCAATGCTCATGTCAAAACAATTGTTTTTACCTATTTCAAAATCCCATTTTCCGTTGAGATTAAGCCAGTTTTCCCTGACAAATGAGGGACGGGGATATTCGGGTCTGTACATAAAATCACTTCCAATAATTAATGTCTGTATTTTAACATAATCAGCATAAATATTCAACATCACAAAGTATAATTTCATGCATTCAAAATCCATTTTACAGGTTGTAATTTGCTTATATATATGTTAAAATATAAGGTGGTGATAAATTATGAAAAAAGCAATATATATTGACTACACAGAAAAAGAAGCTGTTCTCGGTCAGAGCAAATTCTTCGGCAATCCTGATTTGCCTGATGATTTCGACTGGCCCATTGATGAAGATGACTATGATATGGACTTTATCTGTCAGATAAACTGCAGTGATGCCCACAAATTCAACTCATCACTTCCCGAAAAAGGTATGCTCTACTTCTTCGGCTGTATTGCAAATCCTCTTGGTGAGGAATCTGCACCGCCCGTTACAGCAGGCTTCCAGAGCATGGCAAACTTTGCAGTTATTTATGACGATTCTGATAAGAATGACCTTTTAAGCGGTGAAATCGTTGACGAAAACGGTAACGCCGTAGGCTTCTCGGAATTGGTTATCAATTTTTCAGAAACAGCAAATCCCTCATGTGAGGCATTCCATCAGTTAATGGGTAATGCTCCTGACGAGAATGATGACATCAGTGATTATCAGCTGCTTTTCTGTCTTGACTCTTTCTCTGGTGATGATTTCACTCTTGAGTTTGAGGACAGCGGTTATCTTTACTTCCTTATAAAGAAGGATGACCTTAAAAACAAAAATTTTGACAAAGTAATTTGTTATTTATCGGTGTGAGGAAAATATGGAAAAAATTAAATTCAACAACGGAAAGCTTACAATTTTACAGATCAGTGACGCTCAGGACACTCAGTGGGTGAGAAAGACAATGCTTGCAATGCTTAACAAAGCTTGTGACAGAATCAACCCCGACCTTATCATTTTCACAGGTGACAATATCCTCGGCAACCACCTTAACGACCAGCGCTTCGGCACAGGTCAGAGAAAGCTCTCAAGAGGTGAGCAGTACAAGATTCTTGAAACTGCAATTCATCACGTAATTGATATTCCCGAATTGAGAAACATTCCCTTTGCAATTATTTTCGGAAATCACGACGACCGCAATTCCTTCACAAAGGAAGAGCAGGCAGATATTTTCAGAGCTTGCAGAATGAACAGAGGCCTTGAAACAACGGGCAGACTCTGCGGCACATATCGTCTTCCCGTATATTCAACAGACGGTGAAAATAATGTATTCGATATTTACATGATTGACACTGCATATTTTGACCATGCAACAGGTGAAGGCTTTGAAGAAATCACACCCGATGCTGTTGAATGGTA
>JAFYUD010000081.1 GCA_017549665.1 Clostridia bacterium
GTATCATTTTCTGCACGAAAAGGGGAAATTCTCGGAATTGCAGGTCTTGACGGGTCGGGCAGGACAGAGCTTCTTGAAAATATTTTCGGACTTGCGACGAGAAAAAACGGTGAAATTATTCTTGCAGGCAGAAAGGTAAAAAACAGAAATCCCGTTGAATCAATCAGGAACGGCTTTGCGATGCTTACCGAGGAAAGACGTGCATCGGGTATATTCGGCATACTCGATATCCGTGAAAATACGGCTGTTTCAAGCCTTGATAAATACAGAAAAGGCATTTTTCTCAGCAAGAAGAAAATGAAGAAAAGCACAGACTGGGCGATCCGTTCAATGCGTATAAAAACGCACTCTCAGGAGGCAGAAATACGCACCTTGTCAGGCGGTAATCAGCAGAAGGTGATACTCGGCAGATGGCTTCTGACAGAGCCTGACGTGCTGCTTCTTGATGAGCCGACACGAGGCATTGATGTAGGTGCAAAATATGAGATATATCAGCTTATAATTGACCTTGCAGAAAAAGGTAAAACAGTTATAATGGTGTCTTCGGAAATGCCCGAATTGCTTGGTGTGTGTGACAGAATTCTTGTTATGTCAGGCGGCAGACTTGCAGGTGAGGTCAACTGTGCTGATACAACGCAGGAAGAGATAATGTCTCTTGCCGCAAAATATGTATAAGGAGTCTGATTATGGCTGAAAATAACGGTGAATACAATACAGGCATAAAAAGTGTGCTGACAGCTTACAGGGCAATGTCTGTCAGGGACAAAGCAACTGTGCTTCGTGATACATTTTTTAATAATGCCATGTATATTCTGATAGGTATTGCGATAATTTTTATAACCGTAAAAGTGCCGTCATTTCTGTCGCTGTCGTCAATTGTCAATATAATCTCCCTGACAGCTTCAAAGTTGCCTATAGCGCTTGGTATCGGCGGATGCATAGTGCTTGCAGGTACTGATATTTCAGCAGGCAGATGTGTGGGTCTTACTGCGTGTATCTCTGCCTCGCTTCTGCAGATGACGGATTATTACAACAAAATGTTTCCGTCACTCGGCGTTATGCCTCTGTGGGTAGTTTTCCTGATTGTAACAGCAGTCGGTGCAGTTGTTGGACTTGTAAACGGATTTTTTGTGGCAAAATTCAAGCTGCATCCGTTTATCGTCACACTTTCCACTCAGCTGATACTGTTCGGAACGGTGCTTATGTATCTTATGACGGGGTCAAATAACGGACAGACGCTGTCGGGACTTGATTCTTCCTATACGGAATTTATAAGAGGCACATTGTTTACGGTAGGCGGTGTGGCAGTGCCGAAATATGTGCTTTATTCATTGATTCTTACAGTGATAATGTGGGTAATCTGGAATAAAACGAAGTTCGGCAAGAATATGTTTGCCGTCGGCTCCAATGAAGAAGCGGCAAATGTATCGGGCGTAAATGTATTTATGACGATTGTCCTTGTTTTTGTCCTTGCAGGTGCGATGTACGGAATAACAGGATTTATCGAGGGTGCAAGAATCGCATCATGCTCTGCAAATACGGGAGCCAGCTATGAAAGTGATGCTATTGCAGCATGCGTTATAGGCGGAGTTTCATTTGTAGGCGGTACGGGAAAAATCAGCGGAATCGTAATCGGTGTTTTACTTCTTCAGATTATTTTTGCAGGACTTAATTTCTTATCCGTTTCGGCAAATATGCTTTATATTATCAAGGGCCTTATAATTCTTGTGGCATGTGCAATCGATATGAGAAAATATCTTGCAAGGAGATAAGAAAATGGATAAAAACAAGAAAAACGGCGGTCTCTACGCCAAAGTGAAAATGAGCGTAAAGACTGCCGATGTGATTATTCTTATTGGGTTGATTGCGCTTGGAATATGCTTGTTTTATAGTATATTTATTGCGTAAATATTGTAAACAGAATTTATCTTTATTGATGCGAAAATTATTGCTTATCCCAGCTCGGGAACATCAACAAACTCAACTGTGATGCTTTCTGCTGAGTCAGTTTCAAATACTATAACCTCGTTCTTGCCCTCTTTAAGCATGGGGGCGGGAACATAAAGTGTCTTCTGAGGACCTGCATCGTTGTAGTATCTGCCGAGATTGAAGCCGTTTACGATAACAATACCCTTGTGGAATCCGTCAAGTCTGATGAATGTATCGCAGGGTTTACCTTCGATGTCAAGCCAGCCTCTCATGAATGATGCAACTTTTACATCGCCTGTTGCTTCCTTGAAGGGCACAGCTGAAAGGTCTTTCATGGGCAGGGGATACATATCCCAGCCGAAATGATACTGCAGACCAAAACGGATACCTCTGAGACCCTTGTGGTCGGGCATATGAGTGCCGTAATTGACTCTGCCCATATTTTCACAGAGAATATCGAGCTTTTTCTTTTCTCCCTTTGCAAGGGGGATTTTTATTTTGTCATCACGTCTTGTTCTTTCGTAAATTCCCTTGAATTCACCGTCAACATAAACAACAGCTCTGTCGTGGACAGCATTGAAACCAAGCTCCCAGTCCTCACGGGGACCCTCAAGCTCTGTTGAATACATTGTGAAGCCGTAATACTGACCGATGTCTTCCATGAATTTGGGTGCAGCTGTGTGAACAGGCTTTGAAATGTAGGGAAGAGCTTCAAAAATTGATGCTCTTTCAGTAAGGTCAAGCTTTCCGTATGCCTTTTTCTCTGAATTCTTTACTGTCAGAGGGGGTAAAGCTTCACCGTTGAACTTTTCAACAATTTTTCTTACGGCAAGATAAGCGGGAGTGATGTCACCTGCTTCGGAAAGAAGTGCATTGTAGTCATAGCTTGTGATTGTGGGGTCATAGTTTTCATAGTAGTTTGCACCGTTCATGAAACCGAAGTTTGTGCCACCGTGGAACATATAGAAGTTGAGTGATGCACCTGCGTCGAGCATATCACCGAAAAGACCTGCAAGTTCTTCGGGTTCACGGGTGTGATGAATGTCATACCAATGGTCAAACCAACCGCACCAGTATTCACCGCACATTCTGGGCTGACCGGGACGGAAATCATCAAGCACTCTGAAGTTTTCGTCAGGTCTTGAACCGAAGTTGGCAACACAGGGGTAGTCGGGAAGTGTGCCGCCTCCGAGCATGAAATATGTAGCGCCGTCTGATGTAAAGAGCATACAGTCAATGCCGTTTTCCTTGTAGATATCGGCAATTCTCTGCATATATTCGTGGTCGTTACCGTATGAGCCGTATTCGTTCTCAATCTGCATCATGATAATGTTTCCGCCGTTGGTGGAAAGATATTTTCTGATTCTGCCGAGAAGCTCCGCAAGGTAACGGTTTACTTTTGAAATATAAAGGTCGTCGTTACAACGGATTTCCATGTCCTTATATTTCAGAAGCCATGCGGGAAGTCCGCCGAATTCCCATTCGGCACAGATATACGGACCGGGTCTGAGAATAACATAAAGACCGAGTTCCTGAGCAATTTCGATGTATGCTTCAAGGTCGAGCATACCTGAGAAATCAAAAACACCCTCTTCAGGCTCGTGAAGATTCCAGCAGGTGTAGGTTTCAACTGTGTTGAAGCCGCATTCCTTGAGCTTGAGAAGACGGTCATATCAGTATTCACGGGGAATACGGAAATAGTGCATCGCACCTGAAATTATAGTAAATTCTTTGTCATCAA
>JAFYUD010000082.1 GCA_017549665.1 Clostridia bacterium
CGTTGCAGGTTACAAGGGTGAACTGACTTTCGGTGCTGATGTAAAGAATGAATATATGATGTTCTTCGACCACAGTAAAATCGGCTGGGGTATTTTCGGTGCGATCATCGGTGAAGCTCTTATGATGATGGGATCATCGAAGGCTCCTGCAATCGCTATACTTATTATATGTATATTCCTTGCATTCATGTTCCTTACAGGCTTTACGCTCATCAGACTTTACAGAAGTATTGAAAAGCCTGCAAAGAAAATCGGCGACAAGATTGAACAGTCAAAGAAGGAACGTCAGGAAGAAGCTGAAAAATCAGCTGAAGACGACGAAGAGGAAGAAGAAATTCCCGAAGAAGAAACTGCTGAAGTCCCTGCAGACCGCAGAAGAAAAGGTCATCTTTTCGTGTACGGTGAAGAAGATCTTCTTGACGAGGAAAATATCCCCGAAGAGGATGAAAATAATCAGGTGACGGAAGAAGCTGAGACAGAAAGCACAGCTGAGCATCAGCCTGCAGAGGACGAGGTGATTCTCCCTGCCGCTGATGATGAAGATGCTGCCGTTTCTGAAGAAGAAAACGAAGCTGATCCCGAAATTCAGGAAATAAAGGATATATTTGCACTTGCTGCCGAAAAGCAGGCTGCAGAAGAAGAAAAGAAGCTTACGAAATCAGAGGTGGAATCTGCTTCTGCCGACGTTGCTGCTGAAATTGCAGAAACACAGGAAGAAGAAAGCAACGAAGACAACTACATGCTTCCTCCTCTCGACTGTCTGCGTCTGCCTGTCAGAAATACAAGAACAGCATCTCAGGCTGACCTTAAAGCAACTGCGGACAAGCTTATTGAAGCGCTTCACAGCTTCAATGTTGAAGCATCTGTTGTCGATGTTGTCCCCGGTCCTTCTGTTACAAGATATGAGCTTGCACCTGCACCCGGTGTAAAAATCAGCAAATTCACAGGCCTTGCTGATGACCTTGCACTTCATCTTGCAGCACCTGCAGGTGTCAGAATCGAAGCTCCTATTCCCAACAAATCAGCTATCGGTATAGAAGTGCCCAACAGAGGCAGAACTACCGTCACAATGCGTGAAATAGTTGACAGCGACATTTATTCAAAGGCTACCGTAAAGAGCAAGCTCAATGTTGCTCTGGGTAAAGATATTGCAGGCAATATCGTCTGTGCCGACCTTGCAAAGATGCCTCACCTTCTTATTGCAGGTACAACAGGCTCAGGTAAATCAGTCTGCCTTAACGCAATGATTATCAGCATTCTCTACAATGCAAAGCCCAGCGAGGTAAAGCTGCTTCTTATCGACCCCAAGCAGGTTGAATTCGCAGTTTACAACGGCATTCCCCACCTTCTTGTACCCGTTGTTTCTGATGCAAGAAAGGCTGCCGGCGCTCTGGGTTGGGCTGTAACAGAAATGCTCAACAGATATAAGACCTTCACAGACAACGGTGTAAGAGACATCGGCTCATACAACAAGCTGTGCGAAACAGATGAAACATTACAGAAAATGTCTCAGATAGTAATTGTTATCGACGAGCTGTCAGACCTTATGTCTGTTGCTCCATCAGAGGTTGAAAATGCTATCACAAGACTTGCTCAGATGGCACGAGCTGCAGGTATGCACCTTGTTGTTGCAACCCAGCGTCCCTCTGTTGACGTTATCACAGGTCTTATCAAAGCAAACATTCCCAGCCGTGTGGCTCTTTCAGTTTCATCACAGGTTGACTCAAGAACAATTCTTGACGCATCAGGTGCTGAAAAGCTTCTCGGTCTCGGTGATATGCTCTTCTGCCCCGTAGGCACAAGCAAGCCTCACCGTGTACAGGGCTGTTACCTTTCAGATGAAGAAATCGAAAAAGTAGTTGAGTTTGTAAAGACTCAGGAGGCTACTTCATACAGCGACGATATTCAGCAGGAAATCGACAAGCAGGCTCTTTCAGCTGCACCGAAGAAGGGTGCAAAGGAAGCTGAAGGCGGAGCTGTTTCCGATGCTGACAGAGAAGTTATTCTCAAAGCTGCAGAGCTTGTTATTGACAATCCCGACAAAGCATCCATCTCTTCACTTCAGAGACATCTCAGCCTCGGCTTTGCAAAGGCAGGCAGAATCATGGATGCACTTGAAGAAAAAGGTGTTGTCGGTCCTCATGCAGGCAGCAAGCCAAGAAAAGTACTTATGACAAAGGCACAGTGGTATGAAATGAATGCCATGGCATCTTCTGTCCCCGAAGATACAGAGGTGACTGAAGATGACGAATGATTTCCTTCCCATTTCAAGAGCCGACATGGAAAAGCGTGGATGGGATGAGGTTGATTTCGTATATGTAAGCGGTGATGCTTATGTTGACCATCCCAGCTTCGGCCCTGCAATAATCACACGAGTGCTTGAAAATGAAGGCTTTAAAGTCGCATTTCTCTCTCAGCCCGACTGGCACAGTGACAGGGATTTCACACGCTTCGGCAGACCGAGACTCGGATTTTTCGTGTCTTCGGGCAACATTGACTCAATGGTTGCTCATTACACGGTTGCAAAGAAAAAGAGAAATACAGACGCATATACCCCCGGCGGCAAAATGGGCAGACGTCCTGACAGAGCCGTTGAAGTATACTGTAAAAAAATCAGGGAAATTTATGATGACATTCCCATTGTAATAGGCGGTCTCGAAGCATCGCTGAGAAGATTTGCCCATTACGACTACTGGGATGACTCAGTGCATCCGTCCATTCTTGTTTCATCAAAGGCTGACCTTATTTCATTCGGCATGGGTGAAAAGCAGACTGTTGAAATCGCAAGAAGACTTGCAGACGGTGAAAGCATAAAAGATATGCACGACATTAAAGGCACCTGCTACCTTGTCGAAAATAAGGATACTCCTTACGGCGGTGCTGAATGTCCTTCATTTGAAAATGTTGTCGCATCAAAAAAAGAATATGCTGTTTCCTGCCGTATACAGCAGGATGAACAGGACTTTTTCAGAGGCAAAATGCTCAAGCAGAAGCACGGAAAAATGATGCTTGTGCAGAATCAGCCCATGGAGCCTTTAACAGGCCCCGAGCTTGACAAAATCTACGAATTACCCTATA
>JAFYUD010000006.1 GCA_017549665.1 Clostridia bacterium
ATTGTTTTATTATAGCGTTATGTGTTCCACCTTCCGCAAAGGTTACTGTTTCAAGGCGAATACAATCCTTGAAACTCTCACCTCTTTCTTCGTAACTTGAATCATCACCAATATATCTGATGGTTGCAGGAATACTTACACTTTTAAGATGTGAACAACCTAAAAATGCTTTTTGCCCTATCATTGTAAAGCCTTCGGGAATATTTACTGATTTTAACGATGTGCAATATGAAAATGCTTCATAATCAATTGTACGCGCTGTAAACTTATCTTCATTTTCTTTTATCGTTAATGTTTCTAATGCACTGCATCCTCTAAAAGCAAAGCCATGAATCGTTACGTAATTAGCAGGAATCGTTATACTTTTGAGTGCTGTACATCCGCTGAAAGAAAATTGTTTTATTATAGCGTTATGTGTTCCACCTTCCGCAAAGGTTACTGTTTCAAGGCGAATACAATCCTTGAAACTCTCACCTCTTTCTTCGTAACTTGAATCATCACCAATATATCTAATGGTTGCAGGTATACTTACACTCTTAAGATATGAACATCCCGAAAACGCTCTTTCTCCTATCGCTGTATATCCCTCAGGGATATTAACGGATGTTATTTTTGAATTGTTTTGAAAAGCACCTTTTCCGATTGATACAACCGGATATCCACCGAGTGTTGTGGGGAAATTAAGGGTTGTTGCTGTGCCGGTATAACCGGTTACCGTTGCCTTGTTGTTCGAAACAGTATATTTCCAGTCACCGCTGTTGTATTCAGTAGCTGCCGTGCCTGTAATAAAGCAGACAGCAAATATACACATTATAACCGCTAATGCGACAAAAGTTGTAATCTTTCTCAAGATTTTTTTCATATATGTAACCTCCTCAAAATTATAAATTCAGAAAATCGAAATCCAAATCCACTCCGGAATCTGATTCTGTTTTTGAATCGGAAGAAGTCGTAGCCGCAGATGAATAAATATCATCATAATTCATCTGAGACTGCATGGGCTGAACAGGTCTTTGCGCAGGTTGTGCCGGTCTCTGTGCATACTGCTGAGGCTGCTGTGCCGCATTTTCTCTTCTTGCCTGAGCTTTCTGCGCCTGATTGCCGATGAACTGACCGCTTTTGTCATAAATTGTCTTTGCGGCAATTGCGCCCTTATCCATCACCTTTCTGATCGTCTGCGATAAGGGTTGTGAGGGTTCCTCAGGAACACAAGGTTCTTCGCCTGCATTTTTTCGGAACTGGCGGGCAATAATTTCGGAGTTTTCAACAAGTCTTCCGAATCCGTAAAGAACAAACGAAAGCACCCAACTGAGAATTGAACCGAGGATGATAACCGCAACCCCGATAACAATCAACGTTTCATTTGTTCCGAGCCAACCGCCGTCTGACAATACAATGAGTGCGAAACCGATAGCAATGCTCGCAATCATTCCGATTATTGCAGATATCGCCGCAAGCCTTTGGATTTTTTTGCCGATGTTTGAGTACATAGTTTTTATCTCCTTTTCATTTTCAAATTAAGCTGTTCTGTAATTTATATAATAGTCAGAAAGCTTGTTGTTCGATTGTAAGAAATCTTCAACCTCAGTTGCATTTGCTAAAGTATAATAATTCTGAACTCTTTTCACCTCTTCTTCATACAATTCTTTTGAAATTACCTCTTCATAATTATCTGAAGGACTCTTATATGAATAATCTTCCTGTATTAATTGAGTTTTTGAACTGTCTTTATATGCTATAATCCGTCCAACCATACTTTCTAAAACAACTTCTCCATGATGAGCGGTATAAAAATTATAGCTTTCACTAATACATGTTGCATCTTCATAATAATACCGACCTTTCATATTTCCGTACTCATCAAAATACACTTCATCGATGCTGTCATCTGCACCGTCTTCGTGTTCGGTATTACCGTTCATAAAATAATATGTAAGTGCGCCTCTGCTTCTGTGCATTATAAGAATCATATCAGGAATATCATTATCATCAATAGCAGTTAAAATAAATTCAAAACCGTCAAAATCACCGGATTGTAATTCTTTCAGATAATTCATTTCCCATTCGGATGCAGTTTCATCAGAAGTTTCTTCGTCAGCAACACCTTCCGGTTCATCCATTTTAATAGTGAAAAATGACCATACCTTTTTACCATCGATATTTTTAAGAGTAGCTTTTGCGGTACCGCTGTAAGTATAGCTGACTTCATCTTCCGAACCGTAGCCTTCTCCTATATAAGATATTTCTTTCAAATCCAAATTATAAGAACCATCAGCTTGCTTTTCTTTGCCGACAACGCTTACTTCCGTAATCGGACAACTGCTTGGATAAAATACTGCATAATAATTTCCGTTATAAAAATAACGATCCTTTGTTTTCAAGTTATGGTCAGGAGTTTGATTGAACACGTTAGCAATAATCCAATCAACATTTTCGCCATCAAAAATATAATATTCAGACTCTTCGAAATATCCCAAAGGGTCATTACCGTAAGCGTATTCCGGCTCTGTATCAAAATAATGACTATAAATCATTTCCGTGCAGTTAACCGGTAAAACCACTTCATAAGCATTGTCAGAACTGCTGTTATATTCTCCGCAGAAAGTAAGTATCGTGTTCAGATCGTCTTCAAGTTTTTCCCAATCACCTGATGATGCATCGTGATAAAACGTTGACGTCGTTGTTGTTTCGGTCTGAACGTTTTGTGTTGATGTAACAGGCAAGGTTGTTGTTTTTGAATTCTCCTCAAACGAAACATATCTTTCGGGCTTAGCTTTTTTCAGGAATTTTATAAGACTTTTACCGGAATTCACAAACTCTTCAATGCTGTATCCGCTTGTTACTCTATAGAAGCCGTCAAACAGAAGTTCTTTTTTCTGATTATACTCTTCCCAGCCGCTAAGCTCCAGCATATCACTGTCTGCATCGGCCATATAAATCCACGATTCCTGATAAGCTTGTTCATCATTCAAAAATTTATCATATCTCAATCCACCGCTGAAAATTTCAGGATCGTCTTCATTTTCATATTTATATTTGTAAAACGCATCCGATTTTTCTCCGTTATCATAATCTGTGTCAGAAACAATATAATAACCTTTCTGACCTACCCATATATTCATAACGATATATTCAAAAACCTCTTTATTATTTCCATCAACACAAATCAAAAGCTCGTCATATAAATCCGGTGAATTATCAAAAGGTTGTTTGTAGCTGACTGTAAGATCCGGAATATCATTGTCATTAAAGTAAATAAAATTGAAGTTTCCGCCGGAATAATCATTCTCTTCTTTGATGGCTTGAGCAGCCGTAGTCAGCATATTTTCATAATTCTTTTCATACGGCTCAAGGTTTTTCAGTATTGAATCATCAACCTGTTGAGCCGATATATCATCGGAATTACTAAAGCTTGAAATAATCTCAGGTAATCCTATTGCTCCGAAAACAACAGCCAAAACCAAAACAGCACAAACAATCATTGTTGTTTTTTGCTTTTTTGTCATCGCACCGAGTTTTGTTGAAATATTTGAATATTTCTTTCTTTCAGCTCTTTTGACCTGATCAACATTACCGTTTCGTTTTTCCGATACAAATTCTTCCGAAACCGATGTTGCAATTGATACAGGAACCGATTCAGAGAGTTTTTTCGGTTCAAATGTAAGAAACAAGCCTTCAGTTGCCGAAGAAAAAATTGTTCTTAACAAAGTTTCCTCAACAATTTGCTGTTTTTCCGCTGATTGAAGAATTAACACAAGCAGTGGTTTTCCTTCAAACGGATAAACCGCTGTTTCTCTGTTAATCATACGGTCAATGTGCTTTTTAATATAACTTCTAGACAAACACAACTCAGCTATGACTTTATCTTCTGAGCATCCAAGAACCTTTGCAATATGACCGACAGGCATCTCATTGTAATAATAAAGCATTGTGACAACTCTTTGACAATCAGAGAGAGAAGCAACAATTTTGTTGATCGCTTTTCCTGCATTTACAGATTTTTCAAGTCCTTTTGGTAAAAACTCGCTTTTATCTTCAATTATTTCTGACGGTAAAACAGCTTGTCCGTCAAACATATGCTGATTCTTTTGCTTCAGAAATTCAATGCTTTTTACTGCGGTAATATGTTTTATCCACACTTCAAAACTCTCAGGATTTTTGAGTGATGCAATTGATGAAAAAGCTTTTTTATATGTTTCTTCAACTGCTTTTGATGCATCTCTTTCATTATTGATCACTCTCAATGCAAAATAATAAGAACTTTTAAAGGTAATCTGATAAAGCTTTGAACAAGCTTCTCTGTTACCATTTTTAGCTTGATTAACAAGATCTATAAGATTGATTTGCATAAATATTCACCTCGCAAACAGATATACATATTAAATTTAAAATATTTAATAATTTAAAACAACAATTATGTAAAAACTCGTCTTAAAATGTAAAAACTATCCAAAATTTATTCCTTTACATATTTTCAGAATTTTGTTATTTTAAATAGAGTAAGGAGATGATGTTTTGAAAATTGCGATTTGCGATGACGATATAAGAATTGCGGAATATATTTCCAACAAAATACTTGAATATAAACCTGAATATGAAATTGAAATATTCAGTAATTCCGACTCTTTGACAGCTTTTTTGAGCGACAAGGCAAATAAAATTGATTTGCTGTTTATGGATATAGTTCTTAATGATGAAAACGGAATTGATGCGGCAGCAAAAATTGAAGATAATTATCCGGATATTCTAACGGTATTTGTTACAGCATTTGCTGATAAGTTCTCGGAAGAAATCTTTCTTAAATCAAAGCCTTACGGATATCTTCACAAACCAATTAAAGACGAAATCCTTCATCATTACCTTGACTGCGCAAAGCACGATATTGAAATAAAAAGCCAAAACCTCTCTATTAAAATCGGTTCGGATTCATTTGATATTCCCTTCTCAAAAATAATCTATATTGAATCCGAAAAGCGTCTCTCTCATATTCACGTTGAGGGCTTTGATAATTCACACGATACATATGCAAAGCTTGATGAAATCCAAAGCAACCTTGATACAAGATTTATACGATGTCACAAAAGTTATATAGTTAACGCTGATTATATAAAATCAATTGAAAAAGATTGCTTTATCATAAGAAACGGAACAGAAATTTCTATTTCAAAAGCTATGCACTCTGATGCGAGAGTCAGCTATTTTAAGGCGAAAGGCAGGGAGTTAAAATGATAAGATTTATTCTTGATACTGTTTTCGGTTTTTTTCAAATGCTGATAATCGGTGTTTACTTTTATAAAGTACACGGTGCAAAAAACAAATGGCATTCTCTTGGTCTGACATCTGTTTTAGGCGATTTAGCATTAACAATTACAGATTTGTCAAATATGAACCAAAACTCAAGAGTAATTGTCAATCATATTGCTATATTCCTTATTTTGATTTTTCTTTACAAAGGTAAAACCTCAAAAAAGATTACAACATTTTTCGTTTATTTTCTTTTGAGTTTCGCCTGTGATTTTCTCGTTTTCACTCTCACAGGTTCGTTCGGAATTCAAGATGAGCTGATATTTATGCTCGTTATGAATGCAATGATGTTTGTTTTACTTTCGCTTATTCTGGCAGTAGCCGCAAAGTTTATGGCAGACTTCGGTAAAATCTATGATAAGCGGCTCTATCTTGTTTTTATTCTTATTCCCATAACTCAATTCGGGTTTATTGCCGTACTTGTTACACTGATGAATTCAATGGGCATAATTGCCGATTCATACTTAGGTATTTCCGCACAAAGTACGTCGATAATTATATCTGCTTTGCTGATATTTACGCTTATCGCTGACATAATATTCCTTGATGTAACTAGAAAAGCAGCAGAAAGTTTCAGTGATAAGGAACGGCTTAAAGCACTTGAAGTTGAAGCCAAGATTAACTATAAGTACTATGAAGAATTACAAGCCAATACCGATAAAATGCGTAAATACCGTCACGATACAAACAACATAATCCAGAGCATATATTATCTTCTCGAAAATCCGGAAAAAACATCTTCTGAAGAAGCGTTGAAACTTGCAAAAACTCTTGAAGATGAAATCAACTCAATTAATATAAGCAAGTACTGTGCACACTCAATCGTCAATGCGGTTCTTTTTGACAAAGAAAGATCATTTGCCGCTTCGGGTGTTGTGTGCAAATTCAATGTAAATATACCTCAAGATATATCAATCAGCGGATTTGACCTTTGCAGAATTTTTTCAAATATGCTGGATAATGCACTTGAGGCCAGTCAAAGTTCAAACAACAAAACGGTTTCAGTAGATGCTTCTGTAATTGACGGATATCTTTATATAAAAATGAAAAATCCGATTGCTAAATCAACAAAAGTTGAAGATAGCGACAGAGGCAACGGACTTGAAATCATAAAGCAGATTACTGATAAGTATAACGGTGAAACAATTATTACAGTTGAAAACGGAATTTTTGAAACACTTGCAACACTGAAATGCAGTCAGTAATTTCTCCACAAAAAAATGCACATACTCTCAACTTTCGTCAACCTCAAAATATAAACCACGCTCTCAATAATTGCGTAAAAAGTCGTTTTCTTTTAACTTTTTATTCAGAAATCTTACAATCTTCTCCCCTCTTATTAAGGAGATTTATGCTCTCTGTCCCACAGCAAAGGCAATACATTCCACAAGCATCAATTTAATGAATATTTTTGTAGGAACAAAAGATAACCCTCAAACCAAAGTCCAAGAAGCGGAAACCACAAAGTTTCTTTTCGGACACAAAAAAACAATTATATATTGCGTTAATGCGGTCAATTGCAAAATCAAAATATCAACTTTTGGCAAGCAAATTCTTTTAACGGTACACGTAAAAAGATAGAACCAAATGATATTTCCGCTGAAAATGCGGTTTATCAGGTGGTTTTTGTATGAAATTATGCGATTTTTTGGGGATAAAATCTGACTCTGCAACTCTTAACCCGGATGACGAACGGAACAGAACAACGGTCCGATGGACTGTTATGATTGCGAGCGACCGCAGTCGTGCGAGTCAACCATATCTCCGCAACCAACAGAAATCCTTGAAATCATTACGATTTCAAGGTTTTTTCTTTTTACTGCGATGGGCATAGCATATTACAAGGTGTTCCACATCCGAACCCGGAGCATTTTTATTTTAAATTATTTTGTCATCAAAAAATCGAAAAGAGTTATTAACAGTTAAACCGGCAATGCTCTGTTCTGTCTGTTTTTATTAATTAATTTCAATTCCTCTATTTACTTTTTCTACCGTTCTGATATAATAAAGCCAGATGATTTATTCACTTGACTTTTTCAGCAAAGGAGAAAATAAATATGGCAAAATTAAGAGTTGCACTTATCGGTAACGGCGGTATCTGCCGTGGCTGCCACGTTAACAATTATTATGAAGACGACAGAGTTGAGGTTGTTGCTTTCTGCGATATCATTGAAGAAAGAGCAATTGCGCTCAGGGATAAATATTATCCCGACGCAGCTGTTTATACAGACTACAAAGAGCTTCTTAAGGACGAGAGCATCGATGCAGTCGATATCTGCACACCTAACTATCTCCATTCAATAATTGCGGTTGATGCATTCAAGGCAGGCAAGCACGTATTATGCGAAAAGCCCGATGCCATTGACGTTACAGAGGTTCTCAAAATGAAAAATGCCGCCGACGAGGCAGGCAAGGTGCTTATGGTTATAAGAAACAACCGTTTTGCCACAGCATCACAGTATGCAAAGAAGTTTGTTGAAGCAGGCAGAATGGGCGAAATCTATTGCGGACGCTGCGGCTGGCAGAGACGCAGAGGTATCCCCGGCAAAGGCGGCTGGTTCACAACAAAGGCACAGTCGGGCGGCGGTCCTCTTATCGACCTCGGCGTTCATATGATTGACCTTGCGGTATGGCTTATGGGCAACCCCACACCCGTTGCGGTAAGTGCAAACACATACACCAAGTTTGCAGATAACGATACAAGCGATTCGGTTAACTCAAAGTTCGGCGACGCAAAATCCGAGGGCACTTTTGACGTTGAAGACCTTGCAATGGGCATGATACGTTTTGATAACGGTGCCGTTCTTCAGATAGAATTCAGCTGGGCTTCAAACATCAAATCCGAAAACCGTTTTGTTGAGCTGCGCGGAACAAAGGCAGGTCTCAAATGGAAAGAAAACGAGGTTGAATTCTTCACAGAAGAAGACGGTCAGCTTCTTGATATCATTCCCGCAGGCAATATGGACGGAAACGGACACAAGAAGAATATCAAGAACTTCGTTGACGTTCTCACAGAAGGCGCAGAACCTGTTTTCAAGCCCTCACAGGGTGTTGATATGATTAAAATCCTCTGCGCAATATATGAATCTGCTGAAAAAGGCAGAGAGGTTATTCTTTAATCCAAATACATATTTCAAAAAGCAGGCTGTTCGTTTGAACCGCCTGCTTTTTGTATGTATTCCGATTGTCTTAATCCGAAACCGTATTACATCTCATCATAGAATTCATTTCTTTAGTGTATTGTGATAATTTCATACTCTTTCTACACATAAAAAACAATGAATATATTTTCCGTGTCAGTAATACCGAAGGATTTATCCCACAAAGAAAAATTAAATTAGATTTTATATATTTTATTATCTCAAAAACGCTTTTGAGGTCAAAAAATATTCTGCTGCCATTGAATCAGGAAAACTGTGAATTGTAGAGCGTACTGTAAAATCCTCCGCAATTTATAAGCTCATCGTGAGTACCTTGTTCTGTAATTTCTCCGTCTCTGACCACAAGAATCGTATCAGCATTCTGAATTGTCGAAAGACGGTGAGCGATAACAAAGCATGTTCTCCCCTTCATAAGTTCATTCATGGCTTCCTGAATCTGAATTTCCGTTCTTGAATCTACGTTTGAGGTTGCTTCATCGAGAATCAGCATAGGTGTATCTGAAAGAAACGCACGGGCAATGGTTATAAGTTGACGTTGTCCTTTTGAAATGTTAACACCGTCATCGGAAAGCACTGTATTATACCCTTCGGGCAGACTTTCGATATACGAATCAATTCTCGCTGCTTTAGCTGCGGCTTTCACCTGCTCCATTGTTGCGTTTTCTCTTCCATAGACAATATTATCATAGACCGTACCGTAAAAAAGCCATGTATCCTGCAAAACCATTGTAAAAGCAAGTCTTAAATCCGAACGTTTTATTTTAAGTACGGGATTTGAATCAATTCTTATCTCGCCCGATTGCGGATCATAGAACCTCATAAGCAAGTTGATAATCGTAGTTTTGCCTGCACCCGTAGGCCCTACTATTGCAACAGTCTGTCCTTTTGATGCAGTAACCGACACATTCTTAAGAATCGTTTTTTCAGGAGTATAACCGAATGTTATATCATCAAGTTCTGCATATCCTTCGACTGACTTCAAATCCTTTGCATCGGGTAAATCAAGAGGCTCCGGTTCTTCGTCCAGAATTCTGAAAACACGTTCGGCGGCAGAAAATGCAGACTGAAACTCGTGAAGAATGTTTGAAAATTCATTTATAGGTCCTGCAAATTTTCGGGAATACTGAACAAACTGCGCAACACCGCCAAGAGAAATGAAAAACATTGTTCCTGCGGCAACCGCACCGCTTTGGGAGTACATATACAGAATTCCGCCGAAAATTGCCACAAATGCTATCGAAACATTATTGATAAGATTGATGGTCGGGAACAACAATGCCGCACTGTATTCAGCGCTGTAATAAGCGTTCATTGCATCCTCATTACGCTCATTGAACCGTTCCGAAATTACATCCTGTCTGCCGTATGCTTCGATTGTTCTTGCACCCGAAAGCATTTCCTCCGCATAACCGTTAAGTTCACCGTATTTTCTTGACCTTGCGCTGAACAACGGTCTTACCTTTTTGGAACGGTAACGGGTAAACAGAATCGAAACGGGAACCGTAAATACAAAAATCAGAAGCATTATCTCTGAAATCTGCCACATAAAAATCAAAGAGCCGACAACCGTATAAACGCTTGTCATTACCTGCACAAGATCGTGCGAAAGAGTGCTGTTTATTGTGTCAATATCATATGACAGATGGCTGATTATATCGCCCGTAGAATGTGTGTCAAAATAATTGACAGGCAAAGTGTTGAGCTTTTCAAAAAGCTCTTTTCTCATTTTATAGGTGATTTTCTGGCTCAGATGAATCATAATAACCGCCAAAACATAGGAAAGCAGTGCAGATACCGCATAACAGACTATCATTTTGATAACATTTTCCCATACAACGGGATAATCCACGCCTGATACAGCTTCGATTGCATCAATAGCGGCACCAGAATATCTCGGTCCGAGCAAAGAAAGCTGATTTGACAGCAAGGTGAAAATAACCGCAGGAATGAACAGATGCCACTGGCTGATCACATATCTGCCCAGCCTTATCATAATACCTTTGTTATCTCTTTTATGTACTGTTTTGTTTTCTTCCGTTTTATTCAACAAAGGCACCTCCCATCTGAGATTCGCTGATTTCGCGATATTCAGAACAGTTTTCGAGCAGATAATCGTGCTTACCCTGACCGATGACAATGCCGTCATCAATCACAATAATATGGTCACAGTTTTTGACTGAGCTTACTCTTTGGGCAATGGTAATAACCGTTGACACCGACATATCTTCATCAAGCGCCTTTCTGAGATTCGCATCGGTTTTGTAATCGAGTGCAGATGACGAGTCATCGAGAATAAGTATTTCGGGTCTTGATGCGATTGCTCGTGCAATAAGAACTCTCTGCCTCTGACCTCCCGAAAGATTTGTTCCTTTTGACGAAAGCATATGAGAATATCCGTCAGCTGTTGCGGTTATAAATTCATGTGCCTGTGCAGTCTTTGCAGCATTGATAATATCTTCTTTTGCAATATCTCTGCCGAAACGGATGTTTTCCTCGATTGTGCCTGCATAAATAAAATCATTTTGCAAAGCAACACCGAACATTGCCGTAAGTTGCTCACGGCTGTAGGATTTGATATTTTTGCCGTTTATTCTGATTTCACCTGAGTCAGGTTCATAAAAACGCAGTAAAAGCTTTATAAAGGTTGATTTGCCACTTCCCGTCGCTCCGATAATGCCGAGTCTCTCTCCTTTTTTCAGCGAAACAGATATATTCTGAAGATTGTTCTTTTTACCCAAATAGGAAAACGATACATTGTCAAACGCGATATGTATGCCGTCATATTTTCGTGAGTCTTCGGTTATTTCAAATTTATCCGAAGTATTCAGCACTTCAGATATGCGGTTTGCTGAAGCAGCACACTTTGTATACATTACAAACATTCTTGAAAGTGACATCATCGCCATAGAAATCAGAGTGAAATACTGCATAAATGCAATAACCGTTGCAGGTGAAGATAACCCCTTATCCACTCTGATTGCCGCAACGGCAACAACGGCGGCAATGCCGAGATTCATAAGAAGAGTCATTGCGGGGTTGACTATACCGAGAATTGTACCTGCGTATCTTTCTCTTTTAGAAAGTTCGGCATTAACTTTATCATACCTGCGGTTTTCGTGCTCATTTTTTGAAAGAGCTTTGATAACCCTGATTCCCTGAACATCTTCTCTTGCAACCCTTACCATACCATCTACAGATTTCTGAACACGGCTATAAAGCGGCACCCCTTTGCGTGAAATACCGTAAACAGTTACAAAAATTATCGGCAGAGTGGCAATCATAACAAGAGCTAGAGCTTTATCCATAATCAGCGTAAGGGAAATTCCCCCGAGAAGAAGAATCGGTGCTCTGACACCCATTCTTTGCATCATACCGATGAAGTTATGAACATTATAAGTATCGGTTGTAATTCGTGATTCAAGAGACGGAATGGTGAAAGCATCTGTATCGGCAGAAGAGAGATACAGCGTTTTTTCAAAAAGGTCCTTTCGCATAGCCTTTGAGAAATTTGTTGTAACCCGTGCCGCCATCCGGTTTGCAATAATGTTTCCAAGACAGGCAACAACCGCAAAAAATATCATAACCGCACCGTAAGCGATGACCTTTCCGACATTCAGTTCTGTTATGACATTTTCGAGTATATAGGTCAGAATATACGGCAGAACAAGTTCAGCCATAGTTCCCGTTACTTTGATTGTAAAACCGACAAGCATCCGAAACCTGAACGGTCTGAGATATAAAAATATTCTTTTCATTTCTTACAACTCCTGAATTATCCGCTTTGCTTTTTCTTCCATACGATTTAAAACCGAATAAAATATCTCAAGTTCATCATCGGATATTCCTTCTGTAATGCAGTTGTTCCATTCTCTTGAAACAGCTCTGACACAAGGCAGAATTCCAAGCATTTTTTCGGTCGGATAAACGAGAATCTGACGCTTGTCTTCGGGGTTTGCGGTTCTTGTTATATATCCGTAATTTTCAAGGTGATTGAGCGTTCTTGCCACCGTGCTTTTGTTAAGGCAGATTTCACGGGTGATATCCTCCTGCGAATACCCCGGATTCTTGGAAATAATCAGAATAAATGCGTGGTGACTTGCGCAGATTCCGTCTGAAAAAAATTTCGAATTTCTGTATGTAGCCTGACAACGGCTTATACTGTTTAACTTTTTCATTATTTTCGGCATAGCGACCTCCATATCAGTTGCGTATGCAACAGTTTCGTATGCAACGATTATACTGCAAGTGACAGGCGGTGTCAACTTTTGGTCAACATTTTTAAATTAACGGTACACACAGAAACGAACGAACCACCTGATATTTCCGCCGGGAATGCGGTTTTATCAGGTGGTTTTGCATGAAATTATGTGATTTTGCAGATACAAAACTGACTCTTCAACTCAAAAAAAAGAATCACGGCTAATTGGTTACTGGTATCGATTAATGTGTGTCGGTTATCAGAAGCCGAACATTGTGGAAAGCAAATCGCTGATTACAGCCCAAATGGGGTTCCACATAGGAGAAATAAGGGTAAGAAGATTACCGAAGATATCTCCTGCAAAATCGGGAATAATTGCTTCCATTGTAGGTGTAATATCCTTCATAACATTTGTAAGCTCCACTGAAAAAACATTTGCAAATTCGTTTAACATAATAATAATCTTCTTTAAATTTAAATTTAATTTTTGATTTTGATTTTTGTGATTTGAATTGAGTTGATTTTTATCTGTCTGACCATAAGACGAATGAAAATAAGGTCCGGTTTGATAAAATTTAATTGTTTACAATTTGTTCATATTTTATTTCAAACCGCAGAAAACGGATGTCCGAAGACATCCGTTTTCTGCTTGCGTATTAATTATAAAGATTTTTGAAGATTAACTCCACAAACATCGTTTCAGAATAATCAGAACACATTTTTATTTCGTAATCAGTTCTGCCGAAAGCAAATTATCGTTGCCGGTGTTGATTGAGATTGCATCCCACTCTTCTTTTGTACCGTTGTAATTAACGGTTGTCAGGGCGGAACAGGAATTAAAGGCTGAATCACCTATGCTTGTTACTCCGTTGCCGATGGTAACAGTTGTTAGTATCGAACAAGATTCAAACGCCCTACTGCCTATACTTGTAACACTGTCAGGGATTGTTATATTGGTAAGTTTTTTGCAATTCAGGAATGCTTCATAACCTATAGTTTTAATACCGCTACCAAACGTTATATTCTCAAGACTTGAACAGTACGCAAAAGCATTCGAATCTATACTTGTTACGCTGTCGGAAATTTCTACACTTTTAAGACTATCGCAATTATAGAAAGCGTTAAGACTAATTTTCTCAACTCCGTCTGGTACAATATAGCTTGTTCTTGTGTTTCCGATAGGATACTGAATCAATTCTGTTTTGTCTTTATTGAACAAAACACCATATTCATCACTTGAATACGAAGTGTTGGCAGAATTAACCGATACACTTGTAAGGCTGTCGCAATCAGAGAATACACTTTCCCCGATACTTGTAACACTATTACCAATTGTTACATTAGTTAGGTTAGCACATTGGTAAAACGCAAAATTACCAATACTTGTAACGTCATCACCAATCAATACACTACAAATTGAAGAACGATAACCATTCCACGGAACTGTTGCAGATGAATAGTTTTCCATATCACCCGCACCGCTGATGGCAAGTTCACCCGTTGACTCGTCAAGCGTCCAGGTAAGATTTTCACCGCAGGTGCCGCTTACAGGCGATTCTGCTTGTTCAATGCTCACGGGATTGCTTGAAAGAGTTACATCTGCAGTCCATAAATGCATACCTAACGCCTCCGCAGCGGAACTGCTTGATTCCGGCAGTTTGGAAACATTGATATAAGCATAATAACCGTCATCGGGATTCAAAACAGTTTCTTTAACCGCAAAGAAATCTCCTGAACCGCTTGCATCATCTCTGACTTTAAGGTCAAATTCAGCAAACCATTCACTTCCGTCAATATTCTGAGCATTTGAAAGAGTGAAAATACAAATTAAGGCTTGATTGCTGTTCGAAAAATCTTCGGTTATGTATCCGTATTCAATTAAATCATTCAGAATATAATTATTTTGAGCCTTAACCATATCACCGGAAACATTGCAACGCGATGTAAAGCTTGACTCACTTGGATTAACCGCAAGAGTTCCTATGGTATCAACCGCATAGGAATCATCAAAAAATGCTTTATCATAGAAGAAAATAAGATCGCCCGATGAAGATATATAATCCGTTTCAATAAATACTCTTGCCTTAACTGCCTCTCCGGGAGCAACCGTATCTGCCGCAACCCATTCGCTGTTAACCTGCTTGAATATTTGCGTACGGATTTTCAAAGCTACTCCGCTGTTTTCATCAGGCTGAGTTGTCGTTTCAGGCTGGGTTGTTGTCTCAGGCTGAGTCGTTGTTTCAGGCTGGGTTGTTGATTCAGGCTGAGTTGTAGTCTCAGGCTGAGTCGTTGTTTCAGACTGGGTTGTTGTCTCAGGCTGAGTCGTTGTTTCAAGCTGGGTTGTTGTTTCAG
>JAFYUD010000083.1 GCA_017549665.1 Clostridia bacterium
ATTTTCCATATTTTTATTGACACATTTTATATTACAGGGTATAATATATTTTGTTGATAAAAAGTTTTTTAATGAACGGAGAATAATCATGGCAAAAATCATAGGTAATGCTATTCCCAATATTCCCTGGCAGGATAAGCCCGAAGGCTACAGATACCCTGTATGGCGTTATGACGGCAATCCCATCATCACAAGGGATAATCTTTATATGGCAAACAGCATCTTCAATTCTGCTGTTGTACCTTTCGGTGACGGCTTTGCAGGTGTTTTCAGAGTTGACGTTATGAGCAGAGACCATACACTTGTTGTAGGCTACAGTAAGGATGCTATCAACTGGGAGCTTGAAGAAGAGGTTATTTTCAGAGGCTATGACCCCAGACTCTGCGAAATTGACGGCAAATACTACCTTTCATGGGTTAACCTCACTCCTCACGGCACAACAATCGGTATTGCATATACAACTGATTTCAAGGAGTGGACTCAGCTTGAGGATGCATGCTATCCCGTTGCAAGAAACGGCGTGCTTTTCCCCAGAAAGGTCAACGACGAATTCCTTCTTCTTATCAGACCCTGCGACAGAGGTCATACACCTTATGGTGATATTTTCCTCAGCCACAGTAAGGATCTTACATACTGGGGCAAGCACAGATTTGTGATGAAGCCTGAAAAGAACTGGGAAATGACAAAGGTCGGCGCAGGCCCCACACCCATCGAAACAGATGAAGGCTGGCTTATGTTCTACCACGGTGTTCTTACAAGCTGTAACGGCTTCACATATGCAATGGGCGCAGCAATCCTTGATAAGGATGAGCCCTGGAAGGTGCTTCACAGAGCTGACTGCTTCCTTCTTGCTCCTCATAAGGATTACGAGCTTGTGGGCGACGTTCCCAATGTTGTTTTCCCCTGCGCAGCACTTGCTGACAGTGAGACAGGCAAGATTGCAATTTACTACGGCGGTGCAGATACTGTTGTTGCTCTTGCATTTACAACTGTTGATGAAACAATCAAATTCATCAAAGAGCATGATCTGATGAAATAATTTTATGGTGGCAGATATCAGCAGATATCTGTCACTTTTTATATTTTGTATGAAAAACAGTATTTGTGTTGACAATGCACAAAGAAATGGGATATAATCAATATGTTATGATGTAAAAAGGATGTATATTATGGAAAAGAAGAATTACGGAAAAATCGTAAAAGTAATGCAGATACTTTCTTTTGTATTTATGCTTGCGATGCTTGTTCTCTGCGTGGTTTTTATGAAAAAGAACAACATTTCCGTCAGCAACGTTGATGCTCTGACACAGTATCTGACGGGCGGCACGCTGACAATTGCGCTGATTATCACAGCCTTCAGTGTTGTCAAGTCATTTGCACTGATTTTTCCGCCTGCCGTGCTTTTCGTGCTTTCGGGTATCGTTTTTGACGATTTGTGGACGGCAGTGCTTGTCAACTTCGTTGCCACGGCGTGCAGTCTGATTCTTCCGTATTTTCTCGGCAGATTCATGGGTGCTGAGGTGGTTGATTCACTTAAGGACAAATTCAAGGCAATCAGAAAGCTTGACAGCTTCGCAGGGGAGAATTCCTTTGCTGTGGTCTTTGTTTTCAAGGCGGGCGGACTTATGCCCTCTGACCTTTCAAGCCTTATTTTCGGCGCAATGAAAATTCCCTTCGGCAAGTATTTTATCGCTTCAAATCTCGGTATGCTTGTGCTCAACGTACTGTGGAGCCTTCTGGGTGCAAAGGGTGACCTTTCAAACCCGTTCACATTCCTTTATGCTCTTCCCGCACTGCTTTTTGCAATTCTTGCATCGGTGCTGATGAGCAAAAGACAAAAGAAAAAACAACAGCAGATTAACAACTCTGAAACGGAGGAAAAATAATGAAAAAATATGATGTAATCGTAATCGGTGCAGGTAACGGCGGTCTTGCAGCTGCTGCAACCTGTGCCAAAGAAGGTCTTTCAACACTTCTTCTTGAAAGACACAATATCCCCGGCGGATCTGCAACTTCTTTTGTAAGAGGACGCTTCGAATTCGAGCCCTCATTACATGAGCTTGCAGGTATCGGCAGTGACGGTGAACCCGGTCAGATTGACGATATGTTCAATCGTTTCGGCGGTGATGTTGACTGGCACACACATGACTCAACATTCCGTCTTGTTGTCCCTGCAAAAGAGGGGGACAAGGATGCATTTGTAAACGAAGACGGTGTTCTTGTTACTGTTGACGCACGTATGCCCGTAGGCTTCGAGAACTTTGCAAGAAAGCTTGACGAGCTTGTTCCCGGCTCATACAAGAGCTGTATGGAAGCTTTTGACATGTCAGCACGTCTTTTCAAGGCTTTTGAATGTCTTGAAGATCCCAAAAAAATCCCCGACAGCATTAAGGATGTTCCCGACATTATGCGAATGGTTTCACATACTGTAAAGGAGTCCCTCGATGCACTGGGCATGCCCAAGAAGGCGCAGGATATTTTCAACACTTACTGGTGCTACATGGGCGCTCCCGCTTCACAGTTTGACTTCCTTTACTATCTCTGCGTGCTTCACAGCTACGTAAAGAACGGTACAGGTATTCCTCATCTCCGCAGCCATGAAATGAGCCTTGCGCTTGATAAGGTTATCCGTGATAATGACGGTGAAATCTGGTACAATTCAGAGGTTACAAAGGTTATCACAAAGAACGGCAAGCCCGTGGGCGTTGTCATCAACGGTGAAAAGGAAGTCTATGCAGACTACTTTGTATGTAATTCATATCCTTACACTGTATTCTCAGAGCTTTTCGATAAGAAAGATATCCCCGAAATGCAGAAGAAGATGCTTGATACAAGAAAAGTTGCCATGTCTCTTACTACTGTATATCTGGGTATGAACAAGACAAAGGAAGAGCTTGGTATCACAGACTATTCTGTATTCATCGCACCCGATTCAGACTCAGACAAGCAGTATGAAGCAGCACAGAATTATTTCAGCGGCTACTGTATCATCAACTGTCTTAATGAGATTATTCCCGATTGTACTCCCGAAGGCACTTGTCAGCTGTTCCTTACAACTGCAACATTCGGTGATGTTATGAAAGACGTCAAGCCTGAGGATTACAAGAAGTTCAAGACAAAGGTTGCAAAGGATATGATTGAAACCTGCGAAAAGGCTCTCAATATTTCTATCATGCCTTATATCGAAGAGATTGAGATTGCATTGCCGCCTACATTCGCAAGATACCTTAATACTCCTTACGGTACTCCTTACGGTTATGTTCTTGAAAAATGGGATAGTATGCTTCCCAGAACAATTCAGTATATGAAAGATCAGCCATTTGATAATTTCTTCTTCTGCGGTGCTACTCAGGAGAGAGGCGACGGTTACGGTTGTGCTTACTACACAGGTGAAAAAGCAGGTAACCTTGTCGTAAAGGCTGTAAAGGGAGGTAAATAAGATGGCTAATAATTTTAAAGAACTCAAAGCTACAAAATTCTTCAAACTGCTTGCTGACCGTCAGGCAAGATTCAAAGCAGGTAAGGCTCAGATGCCTGTATATAAAGATAATGCTACAGTTATTGCAAGAGCGCTTCACCCCAAGAGACAGTATCTTACAATTGCTGATGTAAAGGAATTGTCTGCAGATTGTAAGAGCTTCACACTTGTTCCCGACGAAAGCCGTGGCACAAAGGCACTTGCATATTTCGGTGCAGGTAAATATCTTACAGTATTTGAAACAATCGAGGGTATGCCCGTAACAAGAGCATATTCAATTTCATCTTCACCCAAAGATGCGCTTGAGGGCAAGTATGTGCTTACAATCAAGCTCGTTGAGGGCGGACTTATGTCACAGTTTATTTTCGACACATGGACAGTCGGCTCAAAGGTTGAAGTTTCTGCTCCTTCAGGTAATTTTGAATATCAGCCTCTTCGTGATGCTGAAAAGGTTATCTGCATCGCAGGCGGCAGCGGTATCACACCCTTCATTTCAATGGCAAATGCTATTGCAGACGGTGACGAAGATTTCGAAATGACTCTTCTTTACGGCAGCCGTAATTATGAAAATATTCTCTTTAAGGCTGAGCTTGATGAGCTTGCAAAGAAGTGTGACAAGATCAAGGTTGTGCACGTTCTCAGTGATGCAGATGTAAAGGTAAAGAAAAAAGACGAAAAGGGCTTTATCACTGCTGAACTTATCAAAAAATATGCTCCCGAAAATGAGAACTATTCAGTATTTATCTGCGGTTCACAGCAGATGTATGAATTTGTTGATAAAGAAATTGAGAAGCTTGAGCTTCCCAAAAAATTCATCAGACACGAAATGTTCGGTGAATTCCACAATCCTCAGACTCAGGCAGATTATCCTGCCGGTATTCCCGAAAATGTCAGAATCACTGTTACAATTCAGGACAAGACATATATCATCAAGGGTAAGTCAACTGACTCTGTAATGCAGATTATCGAGCAGAGTGGCATTGCAGTGCCTGCAAGATGCCGAAGCGGTGAATGTGGCTTCTGTCATGCACACCTGCTTTCAGGTAAGGTATACGTGCCCAAGCACCTTGAATACCGCCGCCTTGCAGACTATAAATTCAACTGCTTCCATCCCTGCTGCTCATTCCCCCTGACAGATCTTGAAATCAATGTCCCTGTGGCAAAATAAGTAAAATAAAAGGATGTATCATCACGATACATCCTTTAATTATTTAACTGTTTCGTATTCCCAAAGGTACGTCGAGTGGCGAGGTTTGTTCGTTGTATAAAACTTAAAATTCTGACAAATTCTGAAATTGTGTGCATTTTTTTGGTTCTTACAGGCTGTTTTGTATCTGAGAATCCCTTATATTATGCGGTTTTATACGGTCTTCGCTTTTTTTACATCCCATTATTTTACTGTTTCGTATTCCCAGTCTATAATTCCGCCGAATTCCATTACATTTGTATAACCAAGGTCTGCGAGTGACTGTGCTGCGATTTTGCTTCGTCTTCCGCTTCTGCAGTAAACGAGAATCAGCTGATTTTTGTCGGGCAATTCATTTTCTGCCCTTGCATCAATGGATTCGTAGGGGATAACAATTGCCCCCGGAATATGTCCCTCGTCAAATTCATACTGTTCTCTTACATCGAGAATTATATAGTCCGTCTGTGTATCCATGATTTCTTTTGCTTCTTTGCCCGAAATCTGAATATAGCCTGTCTTTTTTTCAGACACTGCTTCTGTCTGTGATAAAGCTTCTTTTTCCGTTGAGCTTTCAGGCTGTTTGTTGGCTGCACATGAAGTCAGAAGTGTAAAGCAAAACATCAGTATAATCAGTCCTTTGAATTTTATCTTCATTTTGTTATCCTCACTGTCTGTATTTGTAATGTAATTATAATGATTTTTGCATCGAATTTCAATGGGTTTTATATGCAGATTTAAGCTTTTATAAAAAATATTATAAAAATGTAATAAAAACCTTGAAATTTATATATATTTATTGTACAATAAGTACACATATATAATATATGCAGAAAATCACACAGGGAGGTATATTTAATGCCTACACAGAATGTATTAAAAATTACGACAAAGAAAAGTGGTCTGTATCTTCGTGCAGCTAAAGGTCATTTCGTTTCAAATCATTCCCACAGCAATTATTATATAGATGTTGCTGCTCAGAAATCAAGACTTTCAGAAGCCAAAGCAGTTGCAGAGGAACTTTGCCGCAATTACAACTATAATACAAAGATCGTTGATACAATTCTCTGCCTTGACGGTACAGAAGTTATCGGTACCTGCCTTGCTGAAGAGCTGACAAAGAATTCATTCTTGAATATCAACGCTCATCAGACTATTTATGTTGTAACTCCCGAAATGACAGGCAGCTCACAGATTCTGTTCAGAGACAATATCGTTCCGATGATCAAGGATAAGCATGTTCTTGTTCTTGCAGTTTCTCTTGCTACCGGTAACACTGCGAAGGCTGCAATGGAAGCAGTCGGTTATTACGGCGGTGAAGTTGTGGGAATTGCATCTATCTTCTCAACTCAGGAGGAGTTCGGCGGATTTGAAGTGGATGCTGTTTTCAATCCCAAGGATCTGCCTGATTACTTCAATCTTCCTGCGCACGAGTGTCCTCTTTGTAAGGAAAAGAAGAAGATTGACGCACTGATAAACAGTTACGGATATTCAAAATTATAAAATAAAAAGGAGCTGATTTCTCAGCTCCTTATTTTTTTTGCTTTATGAAAGCATCATTCTGTCGTTTGCAAACTCGCCGTTGCTTGCCTTTGCAAACAGCTCAAGAAGATCAGAAACCTTAAGATTCTTTTTTTCTTCACCTGAAATATCATATATGATGTTACCGTTGTTCATCATGATAAGTCTGTTACCGTACTTGATAGCATCCTTCATGTTGTGAGTAATCATGATTGTAGTGATATTGTCTTTTGCAACAAGTTCTTCTGTAAGGCTGAGAACCTTTGACGCTGTCTGAGGGTCAAGAGCAGCAGTGTGCTCGTCGAGAAGAAGAAGCTTGGGCTTCTTGAGAGTAGCCATAAGAAGTGTTACAGCCTGTCTCTGACCACCTGAAAGAAGTCCTACTTTCGATGTAAGTCTTGTTTCAAGTCCAAGGTCAAGTTTTTTGAGAAGTTCCTTGAACTGAGTTCTTTCCTTTGCGGTTACGCCGTTGAAGAGAGTTCTTCTTTTACCTCTTCTTGCAGCGATAGCAAGGTTTTCGTCAATCTGCATATCAGCAGCAGTACCTGTCATGGGGTCCTGGAAAACTCTGCCGAGGTATGCAGCTCTCTTGTATTCGGGAAGCTTTGTTACGTCAACGCCGCCGATTTCGATAGTGCCGCTGTCAACAGGATAAACACCTGTGATCATGTTGAGAAGAGTTGATTTACCTGCACCGTTACCGCCGATAACTGTTACGAAATCGCCGTCTGCAAGCTCAAGGTTGATACCCTGAAGAGCCTTCTTCTCGTTGATTGTACCGGGGTTGAATGTTTTGAAAACGTTTGTGATTTTAAGCATTGTTCTTACCTCCGGCCTTTATTTTTTTAGGTGCAACCTTTGACTTCCAGTAGGGGACAGCAAGGAAGAGTGCAACAACAACAGCTGTAAGCATCTTAAGATCGTTTGCGTTAAGACCCATACGGAGAACAGCAGTGATAACAACGTAGTAGATAATACCGCCGAATACAACGCTGAGAAGTCTGAGTGCGAAGTTCTTGAAAATCTTTCCGAACAGAACATCACCGATGATAACTGCAGCAAGGCCTATGACGATACCGCCTCGGCCCATGTTAACATCAGCAAAGCCCTGATACTGAACAAGGAGAGCACCTGCAAGTGCTACGATACCGTTTGAAAGGATAAGGCCGATGATGATTCTTGTTTTAGTATTGATACCGTTTGCTCTTGCCATAGCCTGATTGCAGCCTGTAGCACGGATTGAATGACCCATTTCTGTGCCGAAGAACCAGTAAAGAACTGCAATAAGAATAACTGTTGCAATGGCAACTATGATGATTGACTTATTGATAAATCTCAAAGAAACAAGAAGGTCGTATTTTGCAACACTGATTGTCTGGTTAGCCTTGTTGCCGAGAATACGAAGATTGATTGAATAAAGTGCAAGCTGTGTAAGGATACCTGACAGGATTGCGGGAATACCGAATGCTGTGTGAAGAATACCTGTTACAAGACCTGCAAGACAGCCTGAAAGGAATGAAATAATCATTGCAAGCCATACAGGCATACCGTTGATAACACACATAACAAGCACTGCGCCGCCTGTTGCGATTGAACCGTCAACGGTAAGGTCAGCAACATCAAGTACCTTGTATGTAAGATATACACCGATTGCCATAATGCCCCAGATTATACCCTGAGCAACGGCACCGGGAATTGATGATAAAAACGCTTCCATTAGAAGTCCTCCGATAAAGTGGATTTACTTTGCTTCAACAATCAGTTCTTCGTAATCAGCAGGAACAGTGATTCCGAATTTCTGACAATTTGCCGCAATATATTTTTTTGTGGGATTTGCTGAGTATTCGATCTGCATTTCAGCGGGATCTTTGCCGTTTACGAGAATGTCGTATGCCATTTCACCGGCCTTGTATCCGATATCATAGTAATTGACGGAAAGTGTTGCAACAGCACATACTGCAGCAGAGCCTTCATCTGCTGTGATAACAGGTGTTTCTGAAAAAGCTGCAATTTCGTCTATTGTTGCAGTTGCGGAAACGAGAGTGTTGTCTGCAGGGATGTAAAGAGCATCATTTTCTGAGCATGCCTTTGTTACAACTGCTGCGACTTCATTTGAGTCTGCAACTGTGTAGACATTATATGCAATGCTGAGCTTGTCAAATTCTGCTGAAATCATTTCAACCTGATATTTGGAATTAGGCTCAGAAGAACAGTAAACGATACCGACACTTTCTGCTTCAGGAAGAAGCTCGCTGAACATAGCTGCCTGAGTGGGGATAGGCATAAGGTCTGAAGCACCTGTTACATTGATACCTGTACAGCCATTCCATTCATCTGCTTCAAGCGCAGTAGCAAAGTCTGTGATTGATGTTGCTACGATGGGTATATCTGCAGTTGCTGAGATTGCAGTCTGAAGAGCAGATGTTGTGTTGGTCATGATAAGATCAACTTTGCTTGAAACAAACTGATTGATGATAGTTGAACATGTTGATGAATCACCTGCGGCATTCTGAATGTCAAATTCAACATTATCACCGAGTTTCTCTCTGAGAGCATCTGTAAAGCCCTTGGCTGAGTCGTCAATGGCATTATGCTGAACAAGCTGGCAGATGCCGATAGTGTATACTTTACCTGTTACAGCTTCTGCACCGGATGATGATTCTTCGTTTACGGGTGTGGTTGTACATCCTGCGAAAATACATGCTATCATTGAAAATGCAAAAATCAAGCTGAGAATACTTCTGACTTTTTTTGACATCTGAAAATCCTCCTTATATAATAATATAACTATTAGATTATACCTTTACGGGATGTGGATGTCAATAGTTATTTTTTCAAGAAAACAGCGGCAGTAGAGATCTGCCGCTGTGTGTGAGTCAATTATTATTCAGCATCCATTACGATTGCTTCGTATGTATCGGGTACTGTGATTTCAAGTGCTGTACAACGGTCTGCAACGTACTTGTTTGTAAGCTCTGTTGCGTACTGGATATCCATTTCAGCGGGATCCTTGCCGTTTACGAGAATGTCGTATGCCATTTCGCCTGCTGCGTAGCCGATGCTGTAGTAGCTGATTGAAAGTGTTGCGATACCGCAGCCCTTACAGATACCTTCTTCACCTGCGATAACGGGGATGCCTGCAGGAGCAGCAATTTCATCAACTGCTGATGTTGCAGATGCGATTGTGTTATCAGTGGGAATGTAGATAACATCAACCTCTGAGCAAGCCTGAGTTACAACAGAAGAAATTTCATTTGTGTCAGCAACAGTGTAGATCTTTGAATCAAGACCGAGTGTTGTAAGCTCTGCTGTGATAACATCAGCCTGGTACTTTGAGTTAGCTTCTGCTGAACAGTAGAGAATACCTACTGTCTTTGCAGCGGGAACGAGTTCCTTAATCATTTCAGCCTGTTCCTTGAGAGGAGCAAGGTCTGCAGTACCTGTAACGTTTGTACCTGTCTTGCCTGTCCAGTCTGTGATTTCAAGAGCTGTAGCAAAGTCAGTGATTGATGTAGCAACGATGGGTATATCTGCAGTTGCAGCCATAGCTGACTGAAGAGCAGGAGTAGCATTAGCCATGATAAGGTCAACATTGTCAGCAACAAACTGATTGTTGATTGTAGCACATGTGGGAGCGTCGCCTGCAGCATTCTGAAGGTCAAACTTTACGTTGTCACCGAGCTTAGCCTTGAGAGCGTCCATGAAGCCGTTTGTAGCAGCGTCAAGAGCGTCATGCTGTACGAGCTGGCAGATACCTACAGTGTAAACCTTACCTGCATCAGCAGCATCTGATGATGTTTCTTCTGTTGTGTTTGTGTTTGTGCATCCTGCGAAGAGACAAGCTGTCATAGCGATTGCAAGAACAGCACAAAGGATTTTTCTGAGTTTCTTTGACATGGTTTTCATCTTCCTTAACTTTTTATTTTTCTTCACCGCTATATAGTGAAGAAGTGTAAAACCAAGGTTAATTATATACCCACAATTGTGAGATGTCAAGTGTTTTTTTAAATTTATTTTTTTTATTCGAAACAGATCTTGTTTTTTATTGCTTCAAGCATGATTTTGGCACTGGAAGCATTTGTTGCAAGGGGGATTTTCTGTACATCACAAAGTCTTAACAGTGCTGAAACATCAGGCTCATGAGGCTGTGCAGTAAGGGGATCACGAAGGAAAAGAACAAGATCCATGTTGCCGTCAGCAAGCATTGCGCCTATCTGCTGGTCACCGCCAAGGGGACCGCTTTTCATTCTGTGAATTGAAAGACCTGTTTCACCCATGATAAGTGTGCCTGTAGTACCTGTTGCATAAAGCTCATTGCCGTCAAGGACATCCTTGTATTCCTTAGCAAGCTCAATAATTTCATTTTTCTTTTTGTCGTGTGCGATTAAAGCGATTTTCATAATTATCAACCTCCGTATATTATGATAACATATATAATTTATTATTGTAAAGAGGGAAATTGTCTGTTATAATATTGCCGAGGTGTCGCAGATGTATAATTTTTTTGCTTCGGAAAACAGCAGACAGGATAACTGCTATTATATAACAGGTACAGATTATAATCATATTTCAAATGTACTGCGTATGCAGACGGGGGATGAATTTCTTGTCAGTGACAACGGTCAGAGCCATCTCTGCCGTATTGAAAGCATCAGCGGTGAAATGGTCGTTGCAGAGATAATTGAAGAAAATTATCAGAATACAGAGCTTCCCGTGAGGATTTATCTTTTTCAGGGACTTCCCAAAAGTGACAAAATGGAGCTTATAATACAGAAAACCGTTGAGCTTGGTGTCAGTGATATAATTCCCGTTGAAATGAGCCGTTGCGTGGTGAGCCTTGATGATAAAAAGAAAAAGAGCAAGGTCAGCCGCTGGCAGTCTATTGCCGAAAGCGCCGCAAAACAGAGTAAACGCAATATTATTCCCGAAATTCACGATGTAATGACATATAAAAATGCACTCAATACGGCAAAAGAGCTTGATCTTATCCTTGTGCCTTATGAAAGTGAAAACGGAATGGTTTCCACAAAAGAGGCTTTGTCAAAGCTGAAAAACGGTATGAGTGTGGGTATTTTTATCGGTCCCGAGGGCGGCTTTGATGAAAAAGAAATCGCACTTGCAAAAGAAAATCAGGGTGAAGTTGTGTCTCTCGGCAAACGAATCCTGCGTACAGAAACTGCGGCAATCACTGCAGTGGGAGCGTGCATGCTTTATACCGAAATGATGAATGGTGACGAATAATGAAAGAATTACCGCTTGAATTTGCCGAAAGAATGAAAAAGCTTCTGGGCAATGAATATGATGATTTTGTATCAGCGCTGAATGCTGAGCCTGTAAAGGGATTCCGTGTCAATACGGACAAAATCAGTCTTGACGATTTCAGTAAAATTAATGTTTTCGGAAACGAAAAAATCCCGTATGTTGAAAACGGATTTTATCTTGACTATGAGAAAGCAGGCAATCACCCGTATCATCACGCAGGTATGATTTATATTCAGGAGCCGGCGGCAATGGCACCTGCAGAGTGTCTTGAAATTGAGCCTGACTGGAAAATACTTGACATGTGTGCCGCACCCGGCGGAAAAAGCACTCAGCTGAAAAATAAGCTTGGTGAAGACGGCGTACTTGTTTCAAATGAAATCATTTCTTCCCGATGCCGTATCCTGACAGGTAATGTGGAGCGTCTCGGTCTGCGAAATACTGTCACAACCTGCATGGATACAAAAAAGCTTGCAAGGACATTTCCAGATACATTTGATATGATAATGGTGGATGCGCCCTGCTCAGGTGAGGGTATGTTCAGAAAAGAAGAAATTGCAATTGATGAGTGGAGTCAGGATAATGTTGACAAATGTGCTGTGCGTCAGGCAGAAATTCTTGAAAATGCCGCAGCAGCGCTGAAAAGCGGCGGATATATTGTATATTCCACATGCACTTTTTCGCTTGAAGAGAATGAAATGATGATTGATTCCTTTCTTAAAGCTCATCCCGAATTTGAAATTGTCCCCGTAACTGACAGAGTTATGAAAAACAGTGCTGACGGTGTATTCTTTGACGGCTGTGAATGTGAAAATATTCATTATGCACGCAGATTCTATCCCCATAAAAACAGGGGAGAAGGACAGTTTGCCGCAGTGCTTCACAATACAGATGAAGCTTATGATTTTACATACAAAAATCCTAAATCAAATGTAAAAATTGATCCGTCTGTTTTTGCGTTTCTTGATGATGTGCTTGTTTCGTATGATAAATCGCACGTCAATATGTATAATTCAAATCCCGTATATTTCACGCCTGATTTTTCTGTCGAAAAGGGTACTGCATTCAGCTGTGGAGTGACAATAGGTGAGATAAAGAAAAGCCATATTCAGCCTCATCATCAGTTTTTCATGGCTATGGGAAATGACTTCAGAAGAAAAATAAATTTCTCTGCAGACAGTGAGAATCTGAAGAAATATCTTCACGGAGAAGAAATTGAAGCTGAGTGTGAAAACGGATGGGCAGTTGTGACAGTTGACGGATGCACCGTCGGCGGCGCAAAGGTCAGTGGGGGCAGAGCAAAGAATCATTATCCCAAGGGACTCAGGAGTAAATAATAATTCAGCTGTGCTGAATTATTGTAGTGATATTCGCACCGATGGTGCGAGTGATATATTCATCTTCGATGAATGTGATATATTTGCTTTGCAAATGTGATATTTTTGCCTGCGGCAAAAGTGTCGGAAGGGTCTTTGCCCCTTACCCGTTATAACTCAACGCCTAAGGCGTTCCTACATTACTAATTACTCATTACTAATTTTTCATTAAACGATAATTTATCCGACAGAGTGTGTGAGGTTTTTTCAGCACACACTCTTACATTATTACACTCTTACATTATATCAATATATAAGTGTTGTTGATACGTTGTTGTTACGTTGTTGATACGTTGTTGATTTATTGTTGGATCTGCTGTTGATGAGAGTCTGAAAACGGCTGTTCTGCGTGGTTTTACGGTATTTTTATACTGTTGATTTTACTGTTGAAAAAAGTTCAGAAAAACAAAAAGACAGCCCCCGTAAGGGCTGACTTTTTGTCTTTGTGACTATGTAGGAGATCAAAAGTTATCTGTAAGAGTTTTGTAGAATTCTGCGTAGTCGTTTCTTTCGTCAGAAGTGAATGCGATTGCATCACGGGGATGGCAGTTGAGAATACCTGTAAGCATGTACTGAAGGTCGAAGCCCCATACAACACCGTCTTTTCTCAGCTGAAGCATGTATTTTTCAATAAACTGAAGCAGACCGTAAAGCTTGTACTTAGGATTCTTAAGGAAGCCGAAAAGAAGCTCTGTTGCACAGTTGCCTGCGCCTCTGCCCATACCCTGAACAGTTGCATCAAGGAATGAAACGCCGTATGACATTGTTTCGATAGTATTTGCAAATGCAAGATTCTGATTGTTGTGAGCGTGGAAGCCGATTTTCTTGTCAGTTCCTTCACCTAAACATTCGTGTATATATTTCATTGTGGTAAGGTATTCTACCTGACCATGTCTGATAGTTAATCTTCCATCTTCATCGTAATTTGAGTAGTAATTTTCTAAATGATTCATATGTTCATCTCCATTTCTATGCATTTCCATTTCTCACCCAGTATCTCAAAAATAATTTCCTCTTCCATTGGAATTTCCTTAAATCCCGCTGCCTTATAGCAATAATAAGCTGGCAAATTATTTTCAAATACACCCAATGTAAGCTTCTTCGCCTTTAACATATCATAAGCATATTGGCAAGCCATCTGTATCATTCTTTCGAAACCGACTGGTTTATTAATCGTTTTAGTCGCATTAGGGTGACCTTGTGTAAATGGTAAATGTTTAAAATCCACATCAAAAAAATCAAATCGCGTATCAAATGGCCTATCAGTTGCAACAAACAAAAATTTAAC
>JAFYUD010000084.1 GCA_017549665.1 Clostridia bacterium
AATGTCCTCCATTCTGTTTTTTCGGTTGGTAGCCGTTTTTACTATATCAGAATGGAGTTTTCTTGTCACCTATACTTGCTTGCTGACACTAAAGTCCGTACATTCCACCTGCATAGCAGGTGGTTTTTTTATTCGGCATAACAAAAACGGCACATCCAAGGATGTGCCGTTTATTCTTTATTTACTGAAAAAACTGATTACTGCATTTATAAGATAAGAAATAAAACAGATAACTTTTTCAAAAAAGTCCGTATGCTCACCTTTACCGCAGAGTTTGCAAAGATTTCCTGCATCTTCTGCCGGTTCAGTAACAGGTTCAGTCACAATTTCGATTGTTGTTTCTTCCTGAGTTGTTGTTTCGGGTTCACGGAGTGTAAGGTGAAGTGTTGACTCCTTCTGAATATTATAATCAGAAAGTGTTTTTCCGTCTTCAAGCTCTTTACCTGCAAAAAACAATTTCTGCTTCTCAGGAGAAATACCTTCTTTTTCCTGAATCTTTACCCTGATTGCATCTATGGAATCATTGGGTTCAACTTCAAGAGTAATTGTTTTGTCTGTAAGTGTCTTTACAAAAATCTGCATTGCAGATGCTGAAACAGTCATAGAAAATAATGCAACCGCAACAAGAACAAAAGCAATTATTCTTTTAATTTTTTTCATATAAAAACCTCCTGTTTTTATATTATAAAATTTTATCAATCATAAATATTGCAAAAAGTGTGTTTGCCCAAGCAAACCAGCTTCTTGTGAATTCATCGGGGTTATCGCAGTTGAAACCTTCGTGCATAAAGCCCGTACCTGCATCCGTAGAAAGAAGCGTGTTATAAATTCTTTCAATCTCTCCCCTGTCGTCTGTTGTAAGACCTTCAATGAGAAGACCTATATGCCAGATATAATTTTCGGGAGTATGCGGACTGCCGATACCCTTTGCAGCAGAGCCTTCAAAGTAATAGGGATTACATTTGCTCAGAACATAATCTCTTGTGCGAAGATACATTTCGTCTGTCTTATCGCAGTAACCCATATAAGGCATTGCAAGAAGACTGGGGACATTTGCATCATCCATCATAAGCTTATTTCCGAGTCCGTCAACCTCATAAGCATATACTTTTCCGTTTTCTGTTTCAACAACAGCGAAATCATTAATGCCCTTTTCAACCTCTGCACAAAGATTCTCTGCAGTTGCTTTGTAAAGATCAACTACACCTGCATCGGCAAGGTTTTTGTGAAGATTCTTGAGAGTTGCAACAATGAACATATTTGAAGGTACAAGGAAAGGATATACGCATTTGTCATCACTGGGTCTGAATGCACTTCGGACCATGCCTGTATAAGCATAATCTGCACCGTAACCGTTGTTATCAAGTGTATCCTTGCCGTTTTCCCATCCTCTGCGGAAATAATACTCTGAATTCTTCGGATTCTGCTCTGTTATAAGAGTATCAAGAATAACCTTATAAGCGTTATTGAACTTATCACCGAAAATTTCCATATCGCCTGTGTTTTCATAATATCTGTTGAGAAGCCACAGAGGGTAAATAAGTGAGTCAATCTCATATTTACGCTCCCATACGATGTCAAGCTTCATTGTGTCATCGTTATGACCTCTGCCGTTTGCAGATTCATTGAATGCATTCGCATAAGGGTCAAGGCAGATAAGCCCGAACTGTCTTTCAAGAAGACTTTTAACAAGAGCTTTTGAATCCGCATCATCTTTTGCGGCTCTTACATAATGACTGACCTGAACACTGCTGTCACGAAGCCACATCGCTTCAATATCACCTGTGATGATGAAGACGTTGCCTTCATCATCAAACTTCACAGTGGTTTCAAGTGTATTCAGATAGCATTTGCGGAACATTTCACGGACCTTTTCGTCTTTGATTTTTTCCGCCATAATATCAAGGTTTTTATAAAGATTTTCGTATGCCATAAGTATACCTTTAATTATTTCTTTGATTTTTTCTGAGCCTTGAGCTGTTCTCTGTATGCTTTTTCTTCAGCTTCCTTTGCAAGACGCTCTGCTTCTTCTGCAGCAAGTTTTTCTTCAACTCTCTGCTTTGCAGCTTCGTATTCTACTGCAATTTCATCAAAGTGCTGATAGTTTTCGTACTGCTGAACCATCTTTTCTGCATCAAGATAGGGCTTTGCGGCACGGTTGAAAACTGCATGTTTGTCCATTTCTTTCTTGCTGTTATCACGGGCAGCCTTACGCTTTGCTTCAACAGCTTTGATTTCGTCTTTAAGCTCACCGAGTCTTACGTTATCTTTAGACTTCTTAGCCTGAGCCTTTTCGAGATAAAGTTTCTTGAGAAGTTCATCACATTCGTCTTCTTCATTATAGAAACCTTCAAGAACAGCAAAATCAGGCTGAACAAAATCTTCAGGATTATTGAAATTCTTTCTGATTTCCTTGAGAGCAAGCTTCTTGTTCTTTGCAATATCAATAGCCTTTGAACGTGCTTCCTTAGCAGCAGCATCTATCTTGGGCATTGATTTTGCGTCAGAAATCTCTGCATTGATTTCGTTGATATTCATATCAAGAAGACCGTGAAGTCCTGCAGAATATACCTTACGGCTCTGTTCAAGCTGTGCATAGTAAACAGGGTTTGAATATTTATCAAGTTCAGCACATACAAACTTTGCAATTTCAATTTCTTCATTGAACTGCTTGTCAGCATTGTAAGCCTTCTTAGCAGCTTTCTTCTGAGCTTTATCAGAAATACCCTTATATGATTTCTTATCAGGAGTTTTAGGCTCAGCAACAGCCATTTCTCTTGCATTTCTGATGATATCAACACCTTCAACAAGGTCTTCATCTTTAAGGGCACCGTTACCGTAGTCTTCATACATCGCACGGACTTTAAGAACACGGATAACTGACTGCTGTTTTCTTTCATTGAAGTCATACCAGAAATAAGGAATAACGTTCATGAAAGCACCGACAGCGGCAATGATGATGAGAGCGTGCATAAGAGGAATAAAAATGTCAAGGTCATACAATGCCGAATAGGGATTAACATAGTTGTTCTGACCTGCAGCCATCTGCTCTGCAAGGATTTCACCGACTGTTTTGCCGTCACCGAGCATACGGTTGAGAACATTGGGGTCAGCTGTTACCTTCTTAGCCATTTCAGCTGTGATACCGCCTCTTTCATAGATAACAGGAAGAACAGCCGATGTACCGAGAGTGATAATAGTACCGATTGTGGCAACGGCTGAGAACATACCGTCAATTCTCTCGCCTGTCTGATACTGCTGATAATCACGGATGTCTGCCTGAATTGATGGGTTAAGAATATGTGCAAATGAACCCATCAGAGCATTGAGGTAAAGACAGCCGAGAATAAGCCAGATTGTAAGATTATTGATCTCCTGAGTAAAGGGAAGCATCATAAGAATGAATGCAACGTTCATCATGTTTGTAACAACAAGAACTGATTTTTTACCCCATTTTCTGATACAGAAGGGAGCCGCAATCATGCCCCAGAGAGATGCGTTACCGTAAAGGGTAACAACGAGACCGTAAATATTACCCGAACATGCACCGCCGTAGTTATAAAGCCAGTTGAGAATGTTTGCATATGCTGATTCAAGGAATCCGATCCAGCCTGCAAGTGAAATAATCCAGAAATACTTATTCTTTGCAACTGCACGGAGAGCATCTGTGAATTTGATCTGAACAACGTGAGTTCTTGCCTGAACAATCTTCTCTTCTGTATATTTATAAACGATGATACAAAGAAGAATACCGCCCACGGCAAGGATAGGATAAAGGAATCTGTAAACACGGATATCTGTTGTGTTTGTATGGAAAAGATTACGTGCAATAATGGGTGTGAAGAGATTTACTACTGTGGGAGCAAATGAATAAACAACGCTCTTGATTGATGCAACATCTGTTCTTTCCTGTGTATTGGGAGAAAGAACGTGAATGAGGTTTTCATAACCGTCATAGAAGAAATAGTAGATAAAGTTGAGTGCAATATTCAGAATAAGAATGAGTGCACACTTGGCAACATAGTCTGCATCTCTGCCGAATATCTGACCGTTACCAACGATTAAGCTTAACTTATCATACGGGAACCATACAATAAGGTTACATATAATGGCTGTGGGAATAGCCATTGTAACTATGTACGGACGGTATTTACCTGCCTTGTTTCTCGTGTTATCAATAATTGTAGCACGGATGCCTGTAAAAGGTATGTTAACAATAATTGCGATAACATAAAGCAGATACATATCTGTGGCACCAACGCCGAGTGTTGAAGAAATGAGTGTGTTACCCATTGCAAGAAGACATGCATTACCGAGTGTGATAATCATGTAAGCACCGATACCGCCGCCTGAATAAGCAGCAATTTCACGGAAATTCATGTAACGGCCCTTAGGTGGTGTTTTCCAGTAGGTTTTAACCTTGCCGACGGTGTCGACAACTTTTTCTTTAATGTCCATCAGAAGACCTCCTTATACAATTTATAATTATATCATAAATTATTACTTTTTTCACCACCTTTTTTTATTTTTAGTATACATTTTTAAGAGCCATTATTGTGTATTATTTACAAAAAAACTCCCCGATTTTCATCGGGGAGAAATTTAATTGGTTTTACCAGTGAGCTGCACCGCAAGCGCAGTAACGATGCTGTTCCATACCGAAGAGTTTACGGAGGAATGTTGCGAAATCAAAGAAGAACTTAACGAATGCGTTCTTGCTGTGACAGTTACAACCGCAGTTTGTTACTGATTCATCTTCTTCGGGAGCTGAGGGGTCATAATCGGGGTCGGGAGGACAATCGAAAGCGATTTCAACGGGTCCGACAATGATTTCAGCATTGATTGTGAGCTTACCTGTTGATGAGTTATAAACATAACCTGATGTTACAAGTCTGCCGTCAATATAGATTTCAACGAAATCGGGAAGAAGATATCCCTTTTCAGGAATGATTGTGGTGTGATATGTCTGTCTTTCATTGATTGTTGTATTCTGATTTGAAAGAGAGGCATTTGTTGAGTTGATAACAACATCAAGCTTGCCACCAAGAGCTCTGGCTGTAACATAGATATCACCGAGGATAGCTGCGCCGTTGATTGTAAGAACACCTGTTTCAAGGTTATAAGTGTAATTTTCAGCTGCGAGAGTTGTTCCGCCGACTGTGATTCTTACATCTTCGGGAAGTGTTTCTCCTGTGAATGTAATTACATAATCAACACCGTATGTAGCAACATCTGTATTATCAACACCGTCAACACGCCATGTAACGTTATATTCGTTTGCCTTATACTCTGCTGTGATTGTGATGTTTTCAGCAGGCATCTTATCGGGAACATTTACCCATTCACCTGTGTAACCGAGTTTATCGGGTACCTTTTGTGCGGGAATTGAATCACCGTAGCTTACTGATGCTGAGTAAACTGTAAGACCTTCAACCTTCCAATAAACTGTGTACTTTCTTGCTGTGTATTCAGCGTTGATTGTAAGATCCTTTGCAGGCATTGTTCTGTAAGGATTATCCCAGTTGCCGATGTAACCGTTTTTAGCGGGAACGGAAAGTGTGGGAATTATTGAACCGTAAGCGATATCTCTTGTTTCATAGAATTCGCCGTCAACATACCATACAACTGTATATTTTCTTGCTGTTTCAGAGAAGATAGCTGTGTATGTTGTGTCGCCCTTTACTGTTGAAACTGTGGGACTCCATGTAAGGAATGTATACTGCTTTTCAGGAGTAGATTCCTTAACGGGAACACCGTATGTTTCGGTATCATATACGGGTGTTTCACCGTATTTCCAGATTTCTTCATATGTGCCTGAAGGTGTTACCCATGTGATTGTGTAGCTCTTTGCTTCGTATGTAACCACGATTGTGATGTCATTAGTAGGCATTACTTCGGGAATTTCATACTTTGCTTCGTGACCTTCTTTTTCAGCAATAGTAGGAATATAAGTGATTGCAGCACCATTTTCAACCTTATCAGTATCAATTACAACACCGTTTTCATACTGCCATGTAACTGTGTACTTTCTTGCTGATTCGGCATACTTTGCAGTGTAAGTTGTGTCACCTTCAACGAGAGTGATATCCTTATCCCATCCTGTGAATGTGAAATCTGTTGTTTCTGTTGAGGGTTTGTATGTTACGCCTGTGAATACGGGCATTGTGCCGTATGTGAAGAGAGTGGGATAAACATTATCGCCGACAACCCATGTTATTGTGTAATCATTGGGTGTGTATTTTACATTGACTGTAACATTTGTTGCAGGCATTGTTGAGGGGAAAGCTTCCCATTTACCTGTATGTCCCTTCTTATCGGGTATTGCAGGAACATTCACGATACCTGAACCATAAGCAATTGTTTCTTCAAGAACAACATTACCGTCAGCCTTCCATGTGATTGTATATTCATTGGGAGTCTTTGAATATACTGCATAGTAAACGATATCTGTTGAACCTGCTACGGGATAACCTGAAATAAGTTCACCGTCAACTGTTTCTGACCAGCCGATGAATGTATATGTGTACTCTGCATCTGCAGGCTTTTCGGGATTGCTTCTGTTATATTCAATCTGTGTTCCGTTTTCGAAGCCCTGCTGATAGTAAGCACCTGTTGATGTACCGTCAAGATACCATGTTACGAGAGCACCCTTGACGTATGCGGGATAAATCTTTACATCGTGGTCGGGCATTGTTTCGGGAACATCAACCCATGAACCAACAGAACCGATCTTTTCGGGAACCTGAGGAATATTTGTGATTGCTGAACCGTAAGCGAGTACATGACTTGCAACAAGTGAATTGTCTTCAGCATACCAATAAATTGTGTAGCTGTTGGGAGTCTTGTCAAATGTTGCTTCGTATGTTACTTCACCCTTTACAACTGAAAGTTCTGGTGTCCAGCCTGCGAATGTATAAGTATATTTGCTGTCTGCCGCTTTTACGGGAGTTGTGCCTGAATATACGGGAAGTGAATCGTAATCAACCATATCGTAATGGAATTCAGTTCCCTCTACATTCCATGTGATTTTGTACTTGATGGGAGTGTATACAGGCTTGACAACAATGTTCTGAGCAGGCATTGTTACATTTCCGCTGTAATCCCATGCTACTGTGTAACCTTCTTTTCCGGGAGCTGAAACAACATCTGTGGGAATTGTTTCACCGTAACCGAGAAGACCGCTGTGGATAACATCACCGTCTTCATCAACCCATTTGATTTCATATGATTTGGGGGATTTTTCAAATACAGCTGTGTATGTTGCGGGACCTGTTACAAGGTCAATATCAGGTGTCCAGCCGATGAACTTATATTCATAATAAGGATCGGTTGTAACAGCGGGGTCAGCGTGTGAAGGATATGTGTTGAATTCATGCTCTGATGTTTCAATTTCACCGTTGATATCCCATGTAATTGTGTAAGTAAGGATTTTGTAATCAGCAGTAAGAGTAACATTACCCCAGTTCTTATCACCGAGATCACCACTATAGGTGGTGTTTCTTACCCATGAGCCTGTTGAAGCCTGAAGGAAACGCCATGTTACAAACTCATAACCGTCTCTTACAGCTTCGGGAAGCACAAGTTCGTCTTCAACAGTATATGTGATGGGATCAATAGGCTTACCATTATTTACATTGAATGAAACTGTGTAAGTAACAAGTTCCCAGTGAGCATAGAATGTTGATTCACCGTCAACTGTATAGATAAAAGCTTCGTCAACTTTTTCGCCGCCTTCAGCCTGTGTATACCAACCGAGGAAGTTGTAACCGGGTCTTGTTGCAACGGGAAGAGTTTCGTTTGCATCAAGATAGGCATCATATGTTGCCTGAATTGTTGTCTTGTCTGCTGTTGCATCTGATACTCCTGTTGTATCGTTGAGATCAAATGAAACTGTATACTTGTTTGCAGTCCATACTGCAATAAAAGTTACATCACCGTATTTGCCTACAGTGCTGTCACCGGGGTTCAATGTTGAACCTGCAACCCAGTTTCCGACAGATTCTTTAACCTTCCAATGACTGAATGTGTAACCTGTTCTTGTAGTTGCGTCGGGAGCAACACCTGCTTCGATGTTATATGAACCGTCGGGTACTGCCACGCCGAAATCTTCATCTATTATAATAGTATAGGATTTGGGTGTCCATTTGGCATAGATTGTTGAATTGTCAGCAGTTGTATAAACTGTTGAAGCATTTACAGCTGTGCCGCCTGATGATAATGTATACCAGCCTGCGAAATCATAACCGTCAAGAGTGGGAACGGGAAGAGTGCCTACTGCATTATCAAATGTAACAGTCATTGAATCCTTTTCGCATTCAGGTTCTGTTACTGCACCTGCAGGAACATTTGTATCAAGATTGATTGTGTAATTATTGGGAGTATAAACTGCCTTGAGAGTTACATCGCCGTATTTGCTTACAGCACTTGTACCGGGAGCATATGTAGCACCTGCAACCCAGTTGCCCACACTTTCTTTTACTTCCCAATGGCTGAATGTGTAACCTGTTTTTGTTGTTGCTGCAGGAATAACGCCTGCTTCGATGTTATATGCACCGTCTGCAACTGTGTCGCCGCCGTTTTCATCAAGGATGAATTTGTATACGGTAGGAGCCCAGTGTGCATAAACAGTTGTGTTGCCTGCTGTTCTGTAAACAGTATCGGCAGTAATCTGTGTTCCACCCTGAGCTGCATCGAACCAGCCTGTGAAATCATAAGCTGTAACTGTGGGAACGGGGAGATCACCGATTGCAAGTTCATACTTGACCTGCTTTGATGCGGGTGAAACCTGAGCACCTGATTTATTTGCATTGAAGTTAAGTGTATAATTGTTGGGAGTCCATGAAGGTGAAACAGTAATGTTACCGTATTTACCTGAAGGATTAGATGATACACTCTCTCCTTGTGTCCAGTTTCCGTCTGCAGCTGAAACTACCCAGCCTGCAAATGTATAACCTGTTCTTGAAGGTGTGGGAAGAGAAATACTTGTTGTTTCGATATTGTAAGCAATATCTGTGTATGCATTACCGTCATATACGGGAGAAATTGTATACTGAACGGGAGTCCAGTTTGCCTGGATTGTTGCACTGTTGTTACCGAAAGTGAACGTATTGCCGTTCATTGTTCCGTTACCTGCTGTCTTTGTCCAAGATGCAAATGAATAAGCAGGTTTTGTGGGAATTGAAACTTCGAGAGTTTCTGATGTGTATTTACCTGTAACGGGGTTTGTTCCGCTGTATGTACCGCCGTTTGCGTCAATGGTAAGTGAATGCGGAACAAAAACATTGGCAATTGAATATGTCTTGCTTACAGTTGCATTGGATGAATTTCCTGTTGACCATTTTGCTGTGATTGATGCACCGTAATCCGCATCTCTGTTGGGGAATGAAACTGTGGGCGATGCTGTTGAACCGTTGCTTACTGTACAGTTTGCACCTGTTGTTGTAGGAGCATTCACCCAGTTTACACCATAGTTATCTTCAGCAGTGATAGTTGCTGTTGCAGAATAGCTTGAACCGTCTCTGTTGACATAAACATTAGTTGTGGGCAGACCGCTTACAGACCAGTTTGTGACATAAGGATATGAACCTGTGCCGATTGAAACTGTTGCAGTTCTGTTCTGTGCACTCTCACTGCTGGGGACTGTAAGATCTGCTGTGTTTGATGTTGCAACAACAGAACCGCTCTGATTCATAACTTCAAGCTTGATAGTTTTGATTCTTACTTCCTGGTATGCAGGTGAACCTGATTTACAGTAAACATAAACCTCAACCTTTGTTGGGAATGCACCTGCAGGAAGAGCATTATTTCCTCGGTGTGAACCACCGCTTGAAGGTGCTCCGATTGATGAGTCTGAAGTCCAGTAGTACCAGCCTTCTTTATCTCTATCGAAGGTAATATCATCACCTTCAATCTGCATCGAGCTTTCAGAACCGGTACCGTTGTTTGTTTTGTAATAAAGTTTTACATAACAACTTTCGGTATTCTTGTTACCTTGGTCGAGCTGATAAGATACACGATACTTGTATGTACTGGCACCTGCGTCTGCTTCAGGAGTGAATGCAAACATACAGGTAAGTGCTGTTGCCATAACAAGGAACAGTACCACGATGTGTCGAGAATAAGTTTTAATTTTCGACATATAATTTCCTCCCTTAATAGGCTTTTGTGATATTTGCAGTTATAAAAGCCCATAATTATTCAGTGAAAGTATATCATAAATTGTCAACAATTTCAATATAAGAATTTTATTTTCTTATGTTCTCTTTGTAAAAAATATATTAATTATAATGTTAATAATGCACAAATCAGAATTTGTCTGGATGATTTGAATTAACCAATCGTAGGGACCGATGCCCACATCGGTCCGCATTTGTCAAAGACAAATCGGAAATCTTCGATTTCCGCAAAGCGAACAAATTAATTCATTCAGTTTATTGATATTTAACGGTGTACCACCGTTATTGCTCCGTAAACTACGCAATCGGACCGATGTGGGCATCGGTCCCTACATAATTTGTTTTTACCGAGAACGGACGCCCGATGGGCGCCCCTACGTTGTGATTTTCAAATTTAATGTAACCGACAAATTATTGTTTATGGTTGACTGCACATTTCTTTTATGTTAAAATTAGGTATTATAAATTTTCGTAAGGGAGAAAGACAATGTTAAAATTCCTTATCGCCTTTTTTGCAGGCAAATGCGCAAAAATTCTTCTTAAGCTCCTCGGCAAGAGAGCGACCCATTTCCCGGGAAAACTTGCTTTAAAAATATGCCCTGATTTCCTCAGGTATATCGGCAAACCGAAGAATATAATCTGCGTTACGGGCACAAACGGAAAGACAAGCACCTGTAATATGATTGAAGACTGTCTCCGTCAGGACAACATCAGAGTCCTTGACAACAGTTTCGGATCAAATACTCTTCCCGGCATATGCGCAACATTCATCGATGGCGTAAACCTTTTCAACAAGCCCGTTTTCGACACGTGTGTACTTGAAGTTGACGAAAGAAGCTCACTTCATATCTATAAATATGTCACTCCCACATATTTTATCTGCTCAAACCTTTTCCGTGACTCCGTTATGAGAAATGCACACACAGAGTTTATTTTCTCAATGATCAATGACTATCTCCCCTCTTCTACAAAGCTCATTCTCAACGGTGACGATGTTATCAGCTCAAGACTCGGCAAGGGTGTGAATGAAACACGAATTTTCTTCGGTGTGGACAAGCTTGAAGGCGAGAAAACAGAAGACCACAATATCATCAATGACGGCAGAGCGTGTCCGGAATGCGGGGCTAAGATGATTTTTGATTTCAAGCGTTATCATCACATCGGAAAGGCTCATTGTTCAAGATGCGAAATGGCTTCTCCCGTATCGGATTATGTTGTAAAATCGGTAGACGAAAAGGCTATGACAATGACCGTTTCGCTCAAAGGCAAGGAATTTGTATTCCCTATGATAAACGAAGCAATTTTCAACATTTATAATGAAGTTTCGGTTATTGCACTCCTTACGGAATACGGTTTTGAACCTGAAAAAATTGCTTCATTTATGAAAAATCTTCACATCACTTCAACCCGTTATAACGAAACTCAGGCAGGCGATGTGAGAGTTATCTGCACAATGCTCAAGGGCTATAATCCTATTGCCTGTTCAAGAAACTGCCACACAGCACTTATCAGAGAAGGCAGAAAAGCTGTTTTCTTTATGGTTGACGATATCCACAATGAGCAGGACGACTCAGAGAGCATCACATGGCACTATGAAGCCGATTATGAAGCTCTCAATGACGATTCAATCACGCATATTTTTGCATCGGGTCCCCGTTCGCTTGACGTAAAATACAGACTTCTTCTTGCAGGCATCCCCGAAGAAAAAATCACCGTCGGCAGACATGAAGCTGACGTTATTGAGAAAATGACTCTCGAAAATACAGATTCACTTCTCATTTTCTACGATATGCACCGTTATGACAAGCTTGAAAAAGAAGTCAAGCCTGCAATCGTGAAAAAATTTGCAAAGGAGGACAAATAAAATGAAAATTGAAATCCTTTACAACGATTATCTCATTTTCGGTGACGGCGCAAATGTTGATTACATCGTAAAATGCCTTCCCGAGGCAGAAGTAATTTATACTTCAATCCACGACAAGCCTTATTTTGCAGAAAATGAGCCCGACCTTATCTATATGGGAGCCATGAGTGAAAACAATCAGGAAAGAGCAATCGAAGCACTTATGCCTTATAAAGACAGGCTTGTTGAGCTTATTGAAAAAGGTTCACATATCCTCTTTACTTCAACATCCTGCGATGTTCTTGGTAAATATATCATTGACGGTGACAGAAAGATTGAGTGTCTCGGTCTTTTCGATTTCACGGTTGAAAGAAAGATGCTCAAGCGATTCAATGCTATGACTCTGGGCAATTACAACGGCTATGAAATGATGGGATTCAAGAGCCAGTTCGGTGTTGCAACACCATCTGCTGACTGCAACGAATTCTTCTTTGACGTAACAAGAGGTTCCGGACTTTATAAAAATTTCAACAAGGAAGGTTTCAAGAGAAACAACCTTATTGCAACATACATCATCGGTCCTTTCCTTATCCTCAACCCGCTTTTCACAAAGGAGTGGCTGAGTGATATTTCGGGAAAAGAAATCACACTACCCTTTGAAGACCTTGCAATGGAATGCTATAAAAACCGCCTTGCGGAATTCAAAGATGAAAACAGAAAGATTGAGTAAAGTAACAGGCACGGGAAACCGTGTCTGTTTTTTATCAGAATTTATCGCTGAGCGATAAATTCTGAATGATATATTTTTCCTGCGGAAAAATATGATGTTATGCTACGCAAAATGATGTATGACCTACGGTCAAATGATGCGTTTGCCTACGGCAAACATTTCGGAAGGGCTTCG
>JAFYUD010000085.1 GCA_017549665.1 Clostridia bacterium
CCGTACAAATGCACCTGCAAACGCATCAAGGATTGCATCAAAGCTTGGCGGCGGCGGTCACACAATGGCTGCGGGCTGCTCTTTTGAAGGCACTGCGGAAGATGCGGCAAAAACAATTCTTATGCACACCGAAAATGAGCTGAAAGAAGCCGGATTAATATGACAGGTTTTATAATTTTCGATAAGCCTGAGAATATCACTTCCTTTATTGCGGCAAGGATTATCAGGCGTGTAACAAATGAAAAGAAAACAGGACATATAGGAACTCTCGACCCTATGGCTACGGGAGTTCTTCCTGTTGCTGTAGGTCATGCGACACGATTCATAGAGCTTATCCCCTCTCATGACAAGGGCTACAGAGCATCATTCAGACTGGGTGAAACTACTGACACTCTCGATATTACCGGCACTACACTTTCTGTGTGCGATGATATCCCTGAGGAAAAGGACGTAATTTCCGTTTTTGACCGTTTCAGAGGTGAAATCGATCAGCTTCCGCCTATGTATTCAGCAATTCAGGTTGACGGAAAACGATTATACGACCTTGCAAGACAAGGTATCGAGGTTGAGCGTGAAACCCGCAGAGTCACTATCTATGAACTCAATTATGTCGGTCATAACGGCAATGAATATACTATTGATGTAAAGTGCTCCAAGGGTACTTATATACGTACTCTCATTGATGATATCGGCAAAGCGCTCGGTTGCGGCGCCGTAATGACATCACTGAGAAGGACACTTTCAAACGGCTTTACAATTGAAGATGCACACACGGAGGATGAGCTGAAAAGTGCTGAAAATCCTGCAGATTTTCTTATTCCCGTGGATAAAGTCCTCGCTGCATATCCGTCAATAAAAGTATCTGACGCTCAGGCGAAACGCTTCAGAAACGGCGGTGAGCTTGATGCCGCAAGATTGCACACATCACTCAGAGAATCTTTTTACAGAGTATACTCCTATGACGGAAGCTTTCTCGGATTGGGAGAATACAAAAACGGTGATAATTCATTAAGAGTCAAAAGGGTTTATATTGATGACTGATTTCAAATCAACAAAAACTGCAATTGCATTAGGCAATTTTGACGGTCTGCACAAAGGTCACGCAGACGTAATAAACAGTGCTGTTAAACAGAGCTTTAACGGTCTGGTGCCTTATGTTCTGATTTTCGATCAGCATCCTCAGCAGGTGCTTACAGGCAGAACACCCCGCCAGCTGATGACTTATAATCAGCTTAAGGATATTACCGGAAAAATGGGTTGCGGAATACTGCATATTTCTTTTGATGAAATAAGAAATATGTCTCCTGAAGAGTTTGTGAAAAACATTCTTGCAGATAAGCTCAATGCAGGCTTTATTTCATGCGGCTTTAACTACCGTTTCGGAAAAAACGGTGTCGGTGATACAGATACACTCAAAAAGCTGTGCAGTTTATATGACATTGAAATCAGCATTTCAGATGCTGTTGAGTATTCAGGGGCGGCTGTCAGCTCCACACGAATCAGAAAAGAAATTGAAAACGGAAATATTGAAGAAGCAAACGATATGCTCGGCAGATATTTCAGTTACGATTCCGAAGTTGTCAGCGGCGACAAAAGAGGCAGAACATTAGGATTTCCCACAATGAATCAGTTTTTCCCCGAAAATTTCATAGTGCCGAAATACGGCGTTTATGCATCGAAGTCATTTATTGACGGCAAATGGTACCCTTCTGTGACCAACATCGGCATAAGACCGACAATCGGCAACAGCAAGCCTCGGAGTGAAACATCGGTAATCGGCTTTTCGGGCGACCTTTACGGAAAAAATATTCCCGTTGCATTGCTGTCATTTTTAAGAGATGAAATCAGATTCAGCTCACTTGATGAGCTTTCTGCTCAGATAAAAAAAGATTCCGGAAAAGCTTCGGAAATCTTCATGAGGGAGGAAAACAAATGAAATTCATTCTGGCATCAAATTCGCCACGCAGAAGAGAATTACTCTCTCTTGCAGAAATTGAATATACTGTGATTCCTTCGGAATGTGAAGAAATTCTTCCTGAAAACATAAAACCTGCAGATACTGTTGAAGAGCTTGCAAAACAGAAAGCAGCTGATGTATTCAGCAGACACAGGGATTCAGTTATCATTGCTGCGGATACTGTAGTTGCTCTCGATGACACAATTCTCGGCAAACCTGCTGATGAAGAGGATTCATTCAGAATGCTCATGTCCCTTTCAGGAAAAACTCACACTGTTTATACAGGTGTATGCATTATGACCGGAAAGCACACCGATGTCTTTCACTGTGCAACTCAGGTGGAATTCTATGAATTATCCGAAAAGGAAATCCGTGACTATATCTCTACCGGTGAACCCTCTGACAAGGCAGGCGCATACGGTATTCAGGGCAAAGGATCACTTCTTGTTAAAAAAATCAACGGAGATTATTTCAATGTTGTCGGTCTGCCTCTTGCAGAAACAGTCAGGCATCTAAATTTATTATAATAAAAAAGAAGGGGCAGAGAAATCTGCCCCAACAATTTTACTATAACAAAAACAGAATTAAAAGTCAATACACTTATCGTGATTTTGCATATTTTCTGTGTAGTGCATAAATAAATTTGGTAAACATTGTACAATATTACATCTTGTAAAGTCTGTATTTCTGTGCTATTATATAGACACAGAAAGGAAGTGAGACCGA
>JAFYUD010000086.1 GCA_017549665.1 Clostridia bacterium
CAGACAGGCTATGGCTTATGTCACAAAGGAAGATGTAGTTAAGAAGCTGTTTGACGAAATAGCTCCCAAGTACAAAGAGGTCAATGGCGGTTATTGCCGTATAATCAAGACAGGTCCCCGTCGTGGTGACGCAGCAGAGATGTGTATCATCGAGCTTGTCTGATAACCAATAATAAATTAAGGTGCCCGCAAGGACACCTTTTTTTATTTTACTTATAATTATTAAAAATATATAAAATTTTCCTTGAAAATTGAATTTGTTTGTGTTATAGTATATTCGTATAATAACCACTAAACGGAGGTATACAAAATGACTATGAAATTCAAAAAAGTCATCAGCATCGTTCTTGCTGTTCTTATGACATTCAGCGTTTTCGGCGTTGTTTCATTTGCAGAAGAAACTCCTGCTGCTGATTACACAGCTGAGCTTATCGCTGCGTCAACAAATGCAGACGAAAAAGTTGCTACAATCATTCTCCCCGGCATCGGTCAGTCCGATTCAACTTACGTTAAGGAAGACGGCTCTACAGTAAGCGGCGGTCTTGTTCTTCTTGACACAGACGGCATCATCATGCCCGTTGTTACAAAGCTTGCATGGCCCCTTCTCAAGTCAATCGGCACACAGACTGCTGATCCCACTCTTCAGGATGTAGTTCATGACGTAATTTCCGATCTTTTCTACATTCAGGCTTCAAATCCCGACGGTACAGCTAAGGAAGAGCTTATTCTTACAAGATATCCCTACGCTCTTTCTCAGTATGAAGAAGACGATCACAGCTGGTTCTACAGAATGTTCCCCATGGAGCCCGTAGTTGAAGCTATGAACGCTACATACGGCGCAACAGATCCCGAATACAATGCTGAAGATTACATCTATCTTTCAACATTCCAGCTTATTTCAGATCCTTACCTTTCAGCTAAGGAACTCAAGGATTTCATTGCTATGGTTAAGGAGCAGACAGGTTGCGAAAAGGTTAACCTTGTTCCCATCAGCCTTGGCGGTACAATCCTTACAGCTTACCTTCAGATGATTCAGGAAGAGTACAATGGTGATTTCTCAGATATCAACAAGATCATCAATATCGTTGCATGTCTCAACGGTACAGACCTCTTCTCAGACTTCTTCGCAAGAGAATGGAATCTTGCAGACGAATTCCTTTATGATGAATACATCGACCTTATCGTTGAAGCAAACGGTATGGAAGCATACATGGGCAGCCTTATCAAGATTGCTCTTAAGATAATTCCCAAGGAAGCTCTTTATGCAATCCTTTCAGGTGCAATCGAAGGCCTTCTTGACACAATGTTTGTTAACTGTCCTCAGTTCTGGGCAATGGTTACTAAGGAAAGATACGAAGGTCTTGCAGACAGATACCTTGTTGGTGAAAAGTATGCAACTCTCCGTAAGACAACTGACTGGTTCCAGAACGCAAGAATGAACCTTGTTGATAACCTTAATTATGTTAAGGATAACTACGGTGTTGTAACATACTCAGTTGCAGCATACGGTCTCCAGTTCACAGACGGTGAATACAACTTCTTCGGTATTGCAGGTTCATCTGCAACAACAAACTCTGACGGTATCATCAACATCAGCTCAGCTTCTCTCGGTGCAAGCTTTGTTGTTCCCGGCGCAAAGTATGAAAACGCAGTTATGCCTTCACCCGACGGCGAACTTGACATTTCAACATGTGCATTCCCCGAAACAACATGGTTCTTTGATAACCAGCATCACGAAGTAGGCAGAAACGACGTTATCCTTAAGCTTCTCGGTCAGATCCTTGTCGGCAACATTACAGACGTAAACTCATCTGCAAAGTTCCCCCAGTTCAACTACGGCCGTGTAACAAGAAACCTTACAAGAGATGGTTGGCTTATGGATCAGGCTGCTGAAGTTATCGCAAATGAAGAAGGTCTCTATACTCAGGAGCAGATCGACACAGTTAAGCCCGTATACGAAAAGGCTGTAGCTATGCTCGAAAATACTCTTCTTAATGAGAACTCAGCTGCTGAAGCAGAAGCAATGATCGTTGAGCTTAACAATGCTCTTGCATGTACAGGTCTTACATCAGTAGATAACGGTCCTGACGCAACAACAATACTTCTCAACAAGGCTGCTGCTATCGCAGAAAAAGCTGTTGTCGGCTGATTAATTCAATAATTTTAAAGGCATCTGTTAAGTCAGGTGCCTTTTTAATATTTGTTCAAGTTTCGGCAGTAAAATGGTACTGATATACAGGTTATTTTAATATTTTTTTTAAAATACTATTGTATCATTATTATAATTGTAGTATAATTACTATATTATGGATTAACTACACACAGAAATGGAGCACTATCTTATGGAAGATAACAAGTTGGATCCCATCCTCGGAAATGAAGAGGAAAATAACGAAATTCAGGAGGCTGTTGAAGAGGAAATTGTTGATGAAACAATTGACGAGCCTGTTGAAGATGCTGCAGACGAAACAGTCGAAGATGCTGAAGATGATGCAACTGAAAATGATGCTGATGAAGATACAGCAGAAGAAACTGTTGCTGAAGAAGCACCTAAAAAGAAGAAAAAGAAGGGCAAGGTTGCTCTGATTGTTCTTGGCAGTATTTTTGGTGTAATCGTAGCACTTATCGGTGCGCTTTTACTTGTCGGCTGGATTACTATGCCCAAAGCAGATGTAGATCAGGTCGTACTTACAATCGGCGATGTAGACAGTAACACAGGTGAGTTTATCAATGTTTACGGCGCATACAGCTACTATGCTTCTTACTACGGATTCTCAGAAGAAGAAGTAAAGAAATACACTATGGAAGAGCTTACAGCCGGAAATATCTACTATATTAAGGGTATTGAAGCAGGTATGACTCTTACTGATGAAGATAAAGCAGATATTGAAGAAAATATTGCTTCTCTTACATCATCAGCTGAAAGCTACGGAATGACTGCTGAGGAGTATCTTGAGCAGAATATCTGTAACGGTTACACACTTGATGATTACAGAGCATATCTTGAGAAGCAGTATATTGCTCAGAAGTATTATGCTGATGAAATGGAAAAGCTTGAAGCTGAGTACAAGGATGCCGATGATAAGGTTCAGGCTGAGTACGAAGGCGACAAGGCGGCTTATGACCTTGCAAATGTTTCATACTTCTACTTTGATTCAACAGATGAAACTGCACAGGATAAGGCAGATGCGATTGTTGAAAAAGTCAAGGGCGGTATGGATTTCGCAGCAGCAATCGTTGAAGTTTCAGGTAATGCAGACGCAACACCCGTTGATCGTCTTACAGGTGAAACAAAGTCTGTGATTTCAGGTAACTTCTCATCAGAAGCAGCTGATTGGGTATTTGAAATCAAGGACGGCAATTATGTAAACGGCAAGGGAGCTGTTACTACTCTTGTTGTTGACGATGTAGTTTATGTTCTTTATGCAGATAACAGTCCTTCTAAGAATGAAGCTGTGCCCGCAACAGTCAACTATATCAAGGTTGAAGTAGGCACAGATACAACAGTTAAGACTGAGGATGAGCTTAAGCTTTCAGCAAAGGCTTCTGCAACAAAGATTCTCGCTGAGTTTGAAAACGGTGAGAAGACTGAAGCAGCTTTCACAAAGCTTCAGGATGATTGCAACAGCGGTGATGACACACTTGTAACAGGTGATACATTCTCAGCTATCGTTGCAGGTGATGCAAATGATGATGCTGTAGATGCATGGGTATTTGACTCTGCACGTAAGGTCGGCGACTATGCTCTTGTTGAGGGTGACGGTTGCTACTACATTCTCTTCTACACATCAGTAAATGAACATCCCGTCTGGTATCAGACAGCTCTTAATGTGATTCTTGAAGAAGCACGTACAGCTTGGGATGAGCAGGTCAAGGCTGAGTTTGAAGACAAGACAGTTGTTTATGACGAGGCAATTGAAGAAGCTATTGCTTACATCACATCATCTGCACAGTAAAATGTAAAAAAGACTTGTATATTTTTCTGTGATATAGTAAAATATACAAGTCATATAACATAAAAGAATGTTGAAAGGTGTTTGTTTTATGGATAATAACGAGAAACAGAATCTTGACAATTATCGTCAGGAACGTAAAGAGAGAATTGCTAAGCAGAGCAAGGCAGCTGCTAAGAAGTCAAATTCTCACGAAGGCGCAAAGAGCGTTATGGGCAGAATTGTCGGCGGTGTGATTGCTGTTGCACTTGTAGTTGCAATCCTTTTCGGCAGCCTTAACTTCTTCGGTGTGCCTCAGAGAGTTGTAAAAGCTGTTACAATTGACGGTGAATCTTACTCAATGAGTGAGCTCAGCCTCTACTATATGCAGATTTACACAAACTACGCAAACTATTCATACTCATATGATCAGCAGTATGGCGAAGGCTACGGCGCAATGCTTACAGGTTATGATTACTCAATTTCTCCTGCAAAGCAGTCAACAAAGGATGCTGACGGCAACGAAATCACATGGGATGAATTCTTCATGGATGAAGCAATCAAGAACATGGCTAACATCAAGAGATATCTCAAGGCTGCTAAGGATGCCGGCATTACTCTTGACGAGGCTGCTAAGGCTGAGATTCAGGAAAGTATTGACAGCATTCAGGATCAGATCGACAGCTACAAGACAACAAATCCCCAGATTGCTAACTACTCAGTAAGCGGTTTCCTTACAATTCAGTACGGTAAGGGTGTTACAGAGAGCTTCTTCAGAAAGGTTCTCGAAGAGCAGAAGATGGTTGAGCTTTATCAGCAGTCAAGACAGGATGCTCTCGGTGATGCACATACAATGGAAGAAGTTGAAGCTGTTTACGCAGCTGCTCCCTCAGATTACGACGTTGTAGACTTCAGATGGTACACAATTGACGTAAATCCTGACACAACAGACGACAGCGGTACAGAAACAGAAGAATCTTCAGAGGAAGCAGATGCAGCTCTTGCAGCCGCAACACAGAAGGCAGAAGCATTCGTTGAAAAAGTTAAGTCAGAAGCTAACTACAATGAAGAGACTTTCAAGAAGGTTGTTCTTGACACAGTAGGTAAGGACGACAAGAACTACGAAACATATAAGCAGGAAGCTGCTACACTCCTTCAGAAAGCCACAAAGGCTACAGTCAAGTCAAATGTAAGTGAAGACGCTGCAAAGTGGTTCTTTGAGACAAACGATGACGGCGCTTATGTAAGACAGTCAGGTGATATGACTTACTTCACAAGCACAGATAAGGAAACTGTATACATCTTCTTTGCAACAGGCACTCCCTACAGAGACGAAACAAAGCGTGTATCTGTAAGACATATTCTTGTTAAGTTCCCTGAAGCTACAACAGAAGCAACAAGTGAGGAAGCTCTCACAGGTGAGGACGAGACAGCAGTTGATACAACAGCTGTAGCTGCTGACAAGAAGGACGAATGCAAGAAGGAAGCAGAATCAATCCTTGCTGATTACAAGGCATACATCACTGAAAATCTCAACGGTGAAGCTGATGCAGAATACTTTGCAGAGCTTGCAAGCAGCCTGAGTGATGATACAGCTTCAGCAGCAGAAGGCGGTCTTATTGCAGACCTTGCAAATGACGGTCAGTATGTACCCGCATTTGAAGACTGGGCATTCTCAGAAGGCGAATTCGCAGGTCAGCCCAGAGATATCGGTACAACAGGTATCATTGAATCAGAGTACGGTTACCACGTAATGTTCTATGATTCAGTTGAAGAAAATGCAGACTGGTATCAGTCAATCATTAATTCAAAGGTAAGTGACGACTGGGAAGCTGAGCAGACAAAGTTTGAAGAAGGCTTCGCAGAAGATGCAATTGCAAGAAAAGATAAGGTAGTTGCATGGGTCAAGGACGCTTGTCTTGACATTATCGGCGGTTAATTGAATCAATCAGGAGCTGTCTTCGGACAGCTCTTTTTTTTGTTGATTTACAACCAACTGCGTGCAGATGTGTTACGGCACATTCTGCCAAGCTGTTTTATAATAAGCAAGCTGGTCTGTTTTTATATAAAAGCGGCTTTAAAACTCACAGTGCCGATTTTAACGTATAATAGTCAAATCCGCCGGAGCAGATACTCCGACGGATTCTTTTTACGTTATATCATCTTAGCCGCAGCAACCGCATCCGCAACCGCTGTTGCAACCGCAGGGAGTTGTTGTGCAACCGCATGAGCAGTCATTGTTGTTAAAGAAAAGAACAATGATGATGAGGATGATGAGCCATGAGTTGTTACCACAGAGAAAGTTCATTGTCTGACCTCCTTTCATTGTGTTTACACTGCATCTTATGCTGCTTAGCCGAAAGGTGTTACACAATGATAGGGGAGTGCTTCAGGGCACAAAAAACCACTACACATAAAGTGCAGTGGCAAATTATTTGTTGAATCAGATAATGTCAGAAGTGTTTCTGTAGTCTGAGAATGATGCGAGACCTGCAGAAACTCTGAGGATGATTCGGGCATCAGCTGCAGTGATGATACCGTCACCGTTAACGTCTGAATTCTTGAATACTACGTCTGCAACATCAGGATAATCTTCAAGTCTTGCAGAGATGCGGAGTGCAAGTCTTGCGTCAGCTGCATTGATTCTGCCGTCAAGGTTAACGTCACCAAGGAGATACTTGCCGTCTTCTGTAGCACCGGGAATAACAAGATAACCGGGCTTTACGTATCTGTTGTAGTTCATGAACTGGCTGTAAAGACCGTCTGCTGAGTAAACATCAAGAGTTCTGTCAGCTGTCATAAGGTATACAAGGAAGTTCATAGCATTGCTCTTTGTATCAAATGTGCCGTGCTTCATGTTTCTGATGAACCATGTGTTATCAGGAAGAGCACAGGTTGAAGCATCGATGTAGTGAGCAATTGCGGCAAGATCGTAATCTGTGTCAAGCATATCGTACTCTGAGCTGAGGTGATCGTGATTCTCGCATTCGCCGTCTGTGTTGATCTGTTCGTGCTGAGCAGCTGCACCTAAGTCGTTAAAGGGAATTGTGTAAGCACCGAAGCTTGAGAAGTGTGTATCGATAAGTCCGTCACTCTGTGCTGAGAGACCGAAGAGCTCTTCGTCTGAAGCCTTATTGTCACCGATGGGAACGATCTGAATGTTCCATGTTGAAACGATGTTGATGTTGATGCCTTCGCTCTTTGCCTTCTGAAGGATTTCATCAGCGCTTTCCTGATAGTTCTTGAAAGTCTGGATCTTTTCCTGAAGGTCGCTGTTGTATTCATCACCGTTGAACATCATGTCCATAGCTTCATCATAGTACTCAACGGGAACCATTGCCCAGAGACCTGTGTAATTCTGAAGCATTTCGATAAGGTAATTATCGTACATATCGTCAACGATGTGACCCATCATTGTCAGACACTGTGCGATAAGATCCTGTGTTTCCCACTCATTATTGAGGATGTAGTTTACAAGCCATGTAGCAAACCATGTGAGAGGGTTGTCTGAAATATCGTTTGTGTAACGGATGAAAGCACTTGTTGTGTTCATAAGCTCGTTGTAGTTACGAGCAAGTCTGCCTGTGTAGATATCACCGATAAGTGATGAACCCATGAATGCAGAGTTTACTGTAACGAAGTTGTCAACATCAGCTGTTGCATTTTCGTAGCATTCTGCAAGGTATGTTGTTGCAACAGTTGAACCGTAGCCTTCAGAGATGATTGAAACCTTCTCGCTGCCTGCCTTGCCCTTTACGTTCTGAATGAAAGAGTCAAGCATGTGAGCATTTTCAAGAGGATCGATACGCCAGTCGTATGTAAATACGTAAACGTTGTTAGCACCTAATGAATCTGCCATACCCATACCGATCTCACCGGCGATGAGTTCGTATCTTTCAATATCTGTGTAGTAGTATGAAAGGGGGTATTCGTAAACGATAGGACCGATGTTTGAGCTCTTTGATGTACCGTCGGGATTGAGCTGTACTCTCTCGAGAACTTCAAAAAGCTGATCGCCTACGAAATAGTTCATAACCTGATCATAGTCGTTTGATGCAAGAGCAACAATTCCGCCTACATACATCTGTGCTGTAAGGAATGCAACAGTTGTATCCTCGGGAGGGAATATTTTAGTTGCAGAAACTGTACCGGGATTAGCGTACAGAGGATTGTTATCAATTCCGTTGATAACAATTACGGGGTACTGATAATATACACCCTTTGCTGCGAATGCAGTTGAAGTTACACCGAAGAGCATAACAACTGCAAGAATGCAGGAAATTACCTTCCTTGAGATTTTATTAGTCATAAGTTTTTCCTCCTTATGTTATTTACCCTAGTATTATATAATATATATAAAAATAATTCAAGTATATTTTAAATAAATATTTTAATAAATAATGAATTATTTCTATCCATATCAATAAAAAACAGCAGACCGGAGCCTGCTGTTGTAAATTATCAGTTGGATGTTGTATCAACAAGGTGGAAAATGACATTCAGTACAATCAGTGCAATGAAAATCATCATCATCATTGTGTATGCGGAGCTGAGCTCAAAAATACGGATATCAACACTCAGATATTTGAAGTATGTTGAATATGAGCTGAGCGCTTCGATGTTTTCAATCAATGATACAACAGAGATTTTGCCTGAAACAAGCTGCTCTGCAATGTGTGTAAAGCACTTGTTTGCTGCAAAAAGGCTGAGTGCACCGCATCCTGCAAATACTGCGGGAATAAGCTTCTTCTTTACGAAGAGACCGAGGATAAGCACGATAAGCACAAACAGAAGTGCGACTGCAAAAAGTATACCTGCTGCAGTGAAGTATCTGATTACCTCTGCAGGGAGAGCTGAAAGGTCAATTCCTGTTTCTGCAATAGTTGAACCTTCTGCAAAAAGCATTTCATAAGCGCCCTTGATTGTGAAATACTCGGGCAGTGCGTTAAGGTCTGTACCTGTCAGATTCTTTATAACGGTTGGAATATCAATTATGTTTCCGAGAATAGAAAGAAGCTGATTGTCCGTATTCATGCCGATTTTCATAATGAATCTGAATAAGGGAAGAAACAGCAGTACGGGAACGAGTGCGAGTACCACTGCGGAGTTTACTATTTTATAAACAACTTTCATTATATGTCACTCCGTAAAATTATTTCCATGAAGAATTGAGCTGTACTGTTCTGTTGAGAACGATCTTCTCTGCTGAAGAATCCTTGTCAACACAGAAATAGCCCTGTCTCATAAACTGGAATGTATCGCCTGCATTAAGCTCTTCAATACCACCCTCAAGAAGACACTCTGTTACAATAAGAGAGTCGGGATTGAGGTTGTTTGTGAAGTCACCGTTTGATTCGTCGCTGGGGTTGGGTACGTTGAAAAGTCTGTCGTAAAGACGTACTTCTGCCTTCTTGCAGTCTGCTGCATTGACCCAGTGAATTGTACCCTTGACCTTTCTTCCGTCAGGAGAATTTCCACCTCTTGATTCGGGGTCATAAGTACAGTGAACGCACGTAACTTCGCCGTTTTCGTCAGTATCATAGCCGACGCATTTTACGAAATATGCACCCTTGAGACGCACCTCGTTGCCGGGGAAGAGTCTGAAATATTTCTTGGGAGGCTCAATCATAAAGTCGCTCTTTTCGATGTAAAGCTCCTTGCCGAATGCAACCTTTCTCTTGCCCATTTCGGGGTGGTCGGGGTGAATATCTGTTTCGAGGACGTCGCTGAAATCATCAGGCATATTGTCGATAACTACCTTAAGAGGCTCAAGGACAGCCATAGCTCTGGGAGCTGATTCGTTGAGACAGTCTCTTACGCATGACTCAAGAAGACCGAAGTCAACAACGCTGTTTGCCTTTGCAACGCCGATTTTGTCTACGAAATCACGGATAGCCTTTGCAGGGTAGCCTCTTCTTCTCATGCCGCAGAGTGTAGCCATTCTGGGGTCATCCCAGCCGTTGACAATGCCCGATGTTACGAGCTTCATGCACTTTCTCTTACTTGTAAGACAGTAGTTGAGATTAAGTCTTGCAAACTCAATCTGTCTGGGAGGCTCAGCAAAGCCGATCTCCTTGACAAACCAGTCGTAAAGGGGTCTGTTGTTTTCAAATTCAAGAGTACAAAGAGAGTATGTAACCTCTTCTCTTGCGTCAGAAAGGGGATGAACAAAGTCGTACATGGGGTAGATGCACCACTTGTCACCGGTCTGATGATGGCTTACGTACATGATTCTGTAAATAACGGGATCACGCATAACGATATTGGGTGATGCCATATCGATTTTAGCTCTGAGAACATGGCTTCCTTCGGGGAATTCACCGTTTTTCATGCGCTCAAAAAGGTCGAGATTTTCCTCAACTGAACGGTCACGGTAGGGGCTGTTTTTGCCCGGCTCTGTAAGTGTGCCTCTGTATTCTCTCATCTCTTCAGCAGTGAGATCGCACACATAAGCCTTGCCGTTTTTGATAAGCTTTATAGCACATTCGTATACGAAATCAAAATAATCAGAAGCGTAATATATGTTATTCCATTTGTATCCGAGCCACTCAATATCCTCTTTGATCGCATCAATATACTCAGTATCTTCCTTTGAAGGGTTTGAGTCGTCAAGACGGAGATTGCAGATGCCGCCGTACTTTTCTGCAGTTGAAAAATCTATGCAGATTGCCTTGGCATGGCCGATATGGAGGTATCCGTTGGGTTCGGGTGGGAAACGTGTCTGCACTCTTGTGTTGACACCGTCTCTTAATTCATTGTCAATAATATCATGAATAAAATTTGAAGGTCTTGTATTTTCTTCCATAAAATTTCGTCCTTTCGTGCTTAGGGTGACAGGAATAATCCGAACCCGTTTTTTACAGGCTGATTTCCGTCAATTCCTTGTTAAAATACTCGCAAATCCACAAAGGATTTGCTGCGTTTTGTGCCTTGACTTGCCAAAAATCCGCACTGTAAAAAATCTCCGACCTTAAAACGTGAGATTTTAATTGGATTTTTGGTATTGAGGATGCAGGAAGGCTGTCGCCTTTCAAATCCGAAATGCCGAAAAGACTTAAAAATAGCCGTTTTAAGGCAGGTTCGGATTGCTTCTGTCACCCTTCGGAATATCATATATTTTCGATTGTCTTATTGATTCTTTCAACAACCTTATTTTTGCCGAGAAGCTTCATGATCATGTAAAGATCAGGAGTGTTTGTTCTTGATGTGATTGCGATTCTGATTACTGTTGAAATATCGCCGACATGGCCCTTGAATGCATCGGGATTCTTCTTGAATTCCTTGACATTGGGGGTGAAACCGAGAGGCTCGCACATGTCCTTGATTTTTGCAAACCATGTATCTTTATCGTCATTTTCGTCATAAATTTCAGCGTATCTGCTCAGAATTGCCTTTGCATCATCTGCTGAAATATTTGCGGGAATTGTGTAATCGGGAGTGTAAAGCTCATCGTAGAAATAAGCTACATAATCCTTTACCTGAGACCACTGTGAAAGGTCCTTTCTGGGCTTGGGATTCTCACGGTCGATGTTAAGAATCTCTGTTGCGTATGCAGAATCTCTGACAAGAAGCTCATAGAATTCCTTGTCGTAGCTTTCTGCCCATTTTTCAACAAGCGCATAAACCTTGTCAGCTTTCATTACTGAAATTACATTCTTGCTGACATCAGTGAGCTTTACAAGGTCGAAAAGACAGCCGCTGGAGCTCATTTTCTTGAGATTGAAGGGGAATTCGAAGATATCTGCAACGGGATTTGCTCTTCTCCAGTCTTCAAAGTTTGAGTTGAGAAGTGTTACGAGATATTCGAGCACGCTTTCCTTGGGGAAGCCCTTTTCGACGAAGTAGCTTACTGCTGCTTCGGGGTCCTTTCTCTTGGAAAGCTTTCTCTTTGTGCCGTCTTCTTCATCTATTTTCATAACCTGAGGTGTATGTGCATACTTGGGCACTTTGTAGCCGCAAGCCTTGAAAAGTGCGATGTGCTTGGGTACGGATGAAATCCATTCCTCACCTCTGATAACGTGAGTTGTTCTCATGAAATGGTCGTCACAGATGTGAGCAAAATGGTATGTAGGAACACCGTCAGACTTGAGAAGAACTTCGTCAATGATGTTTTCGGGCATTTCGATTTTTCCTCTGATGATGTCTTCGAAAACAACCTTTCCGTCTTCCTTGCCGGGTGCTCTGAAACGGAGTACATAGGGCATTCCTGCGTCAAGATTTGCCTTGATTTCGTCAAATGTAAGATCACGGCACTTTGCCCATTTTCCGAAGTAACCCCAGATTGAAGTGCTTTCGGTTTCCTGCTTTTCACGCATTGCTGTAAGCTCTTCTGCTGTACAGAAGCAGGGGTAAGCAAGTCCCTGTTTTACAAGTGACTTTGCAACAGTCTTATATATTTCAACTCTCTGGCTCTGAGTGTAGGGGCCGTATGCGCCTTCTTCCGTGCCGAAACCTGTAACGCCTTCGTCAAAGCCTACGCCGAATGCATCAAAGCCGTTGATGATAGCTGATACACCGTCGTCGATTTCTCTCTTTTTGTCGGTGTCTTCAATTCTGAGATAAGCCACACCTTCGGTAGCTCTTGCAGTCATAACGTCTGTAAGTGCGCCGAAAAGACCGCCGATGTGAAGATAGCCTGTGGGACTGGGAGCAAATCTTGTTACTCTTGCGCCTTCTTTGAGCTGTCGGGGAGGATAAAGCTCCTCAAAATAATCGGGAGTTTTTGTGATGTCGGGAAACAGAAGTTCGCCCAATGCCTCATAATCCATGTATATAATCTCCTTTGGTTATAATTATCCACTATAATTTATTAGTATAAAACAAAATAAAAGAAAAGTAAATACTAAAAATAAAATTTTATTGGCATTTAAGTGATTGACATAATGAAAAAATATGTTAAAATATAATGTGAATAATTTTGTATTTTTATTTAAGGAAGTTATATTATATGAAGCTTAAAGAAACATGTTTTTTACCGGTTATCCTCGGCGCTGATATCACAGCGTACAGTCTTGCAAGAAGTTTCCATGAGGAGTACGGCATAAAGTCACTTGTTGTAAGCCAGAGACGTGCAAGAATTATCTCAGAAAGTAAAATTATCGAAAACAGAGTTCTTCCCGGAATTGACGACGTGAACGTGCTTGTCGAAAGACTTGTTGAAATCGGCAAGGAGTTCAAGGGAAAGAAGCAGCTTATTCTTATGGGCTGCGGTGATTTCTACGTGCGTAATTTCGTTGATAACAAGGACGTTCTCAGCGAGTATTTCGTGATTCCTTATATCGACAAGGAGCTTTACGACGAAATTGTGCTTAAGGACAAATTCTACGCTATCTGCGAGGAGCTTGGTATTGATTATCCCAAGACCTTCGTTTACAACTGCGGTGAGGAAAATGTACTTGATTTTGATTTCCCTTATCCCGTTATTGCAAAAACAGCAAACTCAGCGCTTTATCATTACGCTGATTTCCCCGGAAAGAAGAAGGTTTTCCGTTTTCATAACGAGGCTGACCTTAAGGAAATGCTTGCAAACCTTGAAAAGTCAAGCTATGACTACAAGTTCCTTATTCAGGACTGTATCCCCGGTGACGACTCAAACATGAGAGTTCTTACCTGCTACTGTGACGAGAATTCAAAGGTGCAGTTTGCAGCTCTCGGTCATTGTCTTCTTGAAGACCATACACCTTTTGCCATCGGTAATCCCGTTGCTATCATCAATGAGGTTGACAAGTACGGCATTGTTGACGCTGCTACAAAATTCCTTGAGCATATCGGCTACAGAGGCTTTGCAAACTTCGACATCAAGTATGATGAAAGAAACGGCACATACAATTTCTTTGAAATCAACGTAAGACTCGGCAGAAGTAATTTCTATGTAACAGGAAGCGGCTTCAACACAGTAAAATGGATCGTTGACGACCTGATCTATCACAAGAAGCTTGAATATACGGTTGCAGATAAAGAAAATCTCTTCACTGTTGTACCCAAGGGCATCATCCTCAGATATGTCAAGGATGAGGCAAGCCGTAAGCAGGTAAAGAAGCTCTGGAGGCAGGGAAAGGTAAGCTATCCTCTTTACTATAAGGCAGATATGGCTCCTGTACGTGCGTTCTACGTTCTTGCATCATACATCAATCAGTACAGAAAGTACAGCAGAATCGAGAGACAGGAAAGAGCAGAAGCTAAGCTCAGAGGCGAAAACAGATGAGTGATAAAATTCTCGGAATACTGGGGGGCTTAGGACCTCTTGCTACTGTGTATTTTATGGACATGGTGGTTAAAATGACAGAAGCTCAGGTGGATCAGGATCATATTTCCATGATCGTTCTCAATCATGCCGCAATCCCTGACCGTACGGAGTTTATTCTCGATAATACCAAGCCAAATCCTCTTCCCATGATGGTTGAGGATGCAAAAAAGCTTGAGGCTGCAGGGGCAGATTACGTTGTGATGCCCTGCAATACGGCGCATTTCTTCTATGAGCAGATTCAGCGTAATATCAATATTCCCATGCTCAATATCATTGAGGAGACTGTCCGTTATGCTGTTGAGAAGACAGAGGGAATAAAAAAGCTGGGTATTCTTGCAACCAAAGGTACGATTTCTGCAGGTGCTTATCAGAATATGTGTGAAAAATACGGCATCAGCTGTGTGATTCCGTCGCTTAATGACGAGCAGTCACTGATGAATATTATTTATAATCAGGTCAAAGCGGGAAAAAAGGTCAATATTGACGAGTTTCTCAGAATTGTGGAAAACATGAAGGCTGACGGCTGTGATGCTGTTGTGCTTGGATGCACTGAGCTTTCGGTTATCAATAAGGATTTTGATCTTTGCAGAAAAGATATCATTGATTCATTGGAAGTGCTTGCGGGCAGAAGTATTGAGCTTTGCGGCAAAACACTCAAGGAGGGTTAATTATGTGCGGATTTGTTGGATTTCTCAATGAAAATGCAGACGCAGATCTTAACAATAAAACGGTAAGGGCTATGGCGGACAGAATTGTTCACAGAGGCCCCGATATGGATGATTATTATGTGGATGACGATGTTTCTCTCGGTTTCAGAAGACTGAGCATCATTGACCTTGAGGGCGGAAGTCAGCCTATTTACAATGAGGACAAGTCAAAGGTGCTTGTTTTCAACGGTGAGATATATAACTTCAAGTCTCTTCGTGAGGATCTTCTTGCAAAGGGACATAAGTTCTATACACATACAGACTCAGAGGTTCTTATTCACGGCTATGAAGAGTACGGTAAGGATCTTCTTCCCAAGCTCCGTGGTATGTTCGTTTTTGTAATCTGGGACAAGGTTGAGAAGAAGCTTTTCGGCGCAAGAGATATTTTCGGCATCAAGCCCTTCTTCTACTATCTCAAGGGAAATACCTTCATGTTCGGCTCAGAAATCAAGGCTTTCCTTTCAAATCCCCGTTTCGAGAAGGAGCTTAATACAGACAGAATTCCCGAATATCTCTGTTTCGAGTATATTCCTTCAGACGAAACTCTTTTCAAGAATGTATATAAGCTTTCTCCCGCTTCATATTTTGAGTGGAAGGACGGAGAAATGACTCAGGGCAAATATTACGAGATGAAGTATGATATCGACGACTCAAAATCACTTGAAGAGTGGGAGGATATCATTGCCGAAACATTCCGTGACTCAACAACTGTTCACGGTATTGCTGACGTTGAGGTCGGCTGCTTCCTTTCAAGCGGTGTTGACTCAAGCTACGTCGTAAAGGAAATGAGCAAAAATAACAGCGTGCGTACATTCTCTGTCGGCTACGAAGAGGAGCAGTATTCAGAGCTTAAGTATGCTCAGGAATTTGCAAAGGTTGCAGGCGTTGATAACTATATCAAGAAGATTTCTGCAGACGAATTCTTTGAGGCAGCTCCCGTTGTACAGTATTATATGGATGAGCCTCTTCCCAATCCCTCTGCAATTGCACTTTACTTCCTTACAAAGCTCGCATCAGAGCAGGTAAAGGTTGTTCTTTCAGGCGAAGGCGCTGACGAGCTTTTCGGCGGTTACCATTACTATAAGGATCCTCTTAATTTTGAAAATTATCAGAAGCTTCCTCTCTGTCTCCGTAAGGCTGCTGCAGGTGTAGCGAAAAATCTGCCCCGTTTCCACGGCAGACGCTTCCTTATGCGTGGCGCAGAGGGTATTGAGGAAAACTTCGTAAGAAATAACTACGTTTATTCATGGGATGAGAGAGACAAGGTGCTTGATCCCGATATTCCTGCAGTAAATCCTGCTGAATTCACAAAGCCTTATTTTGAGATGTGCAAGGACGTTGACGACGTTACAAGAATGCAGTACGTTGACATGAAGACATGGCTTGTACAGGATATTCTTGTAAAGGCAGACAGAATGTCAATGGCAAACTCACTTGAGCTTCGTGTTCCTTTCCTTGATAAGGAAATGCTCAGGGTTGCACTTTCAATTCCCACAAAGTACAGAGTTTCAAAGGAGCAGACAAAGATTGCTCTTCGTGGTGCAGCGCTCAAGCAGGTACCCGAAAAGACAGCAAGCATGCCCAAGACAGGCTTCCTTACTCCTCTTAACGACTGGCTCAAGAGAGACAAATTCTACAATATGGTCAAGGAGGCATTCACCAGTGAAACTGCAGCAATGTTCTTTGATTGTGACTATATCATGGAGCTTCTTGATAACCATAAGAATGATAAAGAGAAGAATATGAAGCGTATCTGGTCAATTTATTCATTCATTCTCTGGTACAACAAGTACTTCATTGAAAACTGATAGGGGGATTCGGCTTGTTTACACCCGTATTGAGATTTATCGTAATGAGCGATATTCACGTAAAGCCCGAAAAGGATTGCAAGGAGCTTGCAAGACTTCGCAAGGGACTTGATTTTGCATACAGATATGCTGAAAACAGTGAATATAAGAAGATAGATGCCTTTGTAGCTGTAGGTGACTTTGCAAACAGCGGCAGAGAGCAAGAAATGCTCAATTTCAAGGAAGTGCTTGACGAAAAGCTTAAGCCTGAAACTGATGTTACACTTTTTATGGCAAGCCATGAGTATCACGGTGAGGGTGAAGAAGCTGCTAAGGAAAAGCTTCAGCGGATTTTCGGAATGCACTACTTCAGTCACAAGGTTATAAACGGCTTCCACTTCGTCGGTGCGTCATGTACTAAGGGTTGTCATTTTGAGGAAGCTGAACAGGAATTCGTTGCAGCTGCACTTAAGGAAGCTGCTGCAGATTCACTTGAAAAGCCTGTTTTCTTCTTCCAGCATCCCCATGTTACAGATACTGTTTACGGCAGTATTTACTGGGGTGAGGATGAGCTTTATGAAATCCTTTCAAACTATCCTCAGCTTATCACATTTTCAGGACATTCTCATTGTCCCATCAATGACCCCAGAAGCGTGCATCAGGAATATTTCACTTCCTTCGGCACCGGCTCATTAAGCTATTTTGAAATGGACGAATTCGGTAAGGTAGGCGGCACAATTCCCGTTGATAAGGAAGAATGTGCTCAGTATCTTATCGTTGAAGCTGATGAAAATAACAGAGTGCGTGTGTACCCCGTTGATATTCTTACAGAGAATTTCTTCCGTGATGCATGGGAAATTGACACTCCCTCAGATCCCTCTTCATTTATTTATACTGAAAGAAGAGCTGCAACAGAAAAGCCTGCGCATTTTGCTGACGATGCGGTAATCACTGCAGAAAAAACAGAAAACGGCGTAAAGGTTACATTCTCACAGGCAAAGGGCGACGGCGAAAGAGTCAATGACTACATAATCAGACTCCGTAACGGAAAGGGAAGTATCGCAAGACAGATTTCTGTATGGTCACATTATTATCTGTATACAATGCCCGAAACAATCACAGCCGAAATCAAGGATGCGGATGCAGGAAAATATACAGTTGAGGTTGTGGCAAGAGGCTTCTGGCGAACAGTTTCAGACAACAGCCTTAAAACTGAAATTGAATTATAAAAAACAAAGCAACAGCCGCATTGACTGTTGCTTTTTCTTATATTTCAGTAAAACCGATTTTTTTGTACCACTGTGCAGTATGCTCATTATCTGTCATCAGAAATATCTTTTTATCAATTGACTTTGCCAGTGAAATCACTGCATTTTCTCCGTGTCCGAGCTTACGGCGGCTTTTAAGTGTTGCAACGGAAGAAATAACTGCAATTTCATCACTTTCACCGCTTGTGAGAGCAACGGATATACATTGTCCGTTTTCAAAAACACCTTTGCCGTGAATAAATCCGTGACGGATTTTGTGTGATATGTCAGTATACCAATCGGCAAAAAAACTGTCTCTGTTTTTGTCATCTTCATATATTACGGGGAAAATCAGCCTGAGATTTTCACCTGTTATATCTTCCGAATCACACGGATTTTCGTTTTTGATGAATTTCAGAGCGTATCTGCCCTTCTGGGTGATTTCTCTTGCACCCATAACTGATGCAAACATCAGAATTTCCTCTTCGTCGGCAGTTTCTTCTGCATCATAAGTAAAAATTCCGTCCATCAGTGAGTAAACACCGTTGATGCTTCCGTTATCATCTTCGGAATACCAGAAAAGCGCTTCTCTGCAGTTGCCGTAGGTGAGAAAACGGGTGAAAATCACGGCGCCGTTGATTGACCTGTTGCAGAATGAGAGAAAATCCTTTTCCCTGTCATTTCCAAGCAGTTTAATCATGGGCAAATTTATTCAGCATTGCTTCTGCCAATGCACGTACGCTTTTTATATCTTCCGTGTCGCATACACATGAGGGGGAGTGGAGATAACGGCAGGGGACATTGATGGTGAGAGTCCTGATTCCGTCTCTTGATTTGTGTACGGCGCCTGCATTATTTCCGCCTGCAACAACAGTTTTCGGCTGTATTTTTATATTATTTTCTTTTGCAACTTCAAAGGCTGTGTCAAAAAGCTCTTTGTTATAAAGGGTACTTCTGTCCATAAATGAAACTGTAGCACCGTTGCCGAGGATGCATACCTTTTTATGATCGGGTACATCTATAATGTCAGCTGCAGTTGTGTTTTCGATGACAATTGCATAATCAGGTGCAATTCCGAATGCAGCACAGCCTGCACCCCGAAGCCCGATTTCCTCCTGCACGGAGAATGAGAAGTATGCATCGTATTCAAGATCAGAATTTATCATGTCAATAAGAATTGCACAGCCCACACGGTCATCAAATGCCTTGCCCTTGATTCTGTTTTTGCCGAATTCAACAAAATCTGAAAGGAATACAGCAGTGTCACCGATGCTTACCTTTGCTTCTGCTTCTTCTTTTGATGATGCACCGATGTCAATATACAGACTGTCACTGTCGGGGATTTTTGTTTTTTCGTCACCCCTGAGAAGATGCACGGGCTTCACACCTGCCACACCTATGGTTCCGTTATCAAAAACAAACTGTCTGCCGAGAATGACCTTTGTATCAATTCCTCCTACGGTGCCGAATTTCAGTGTGCCGTCGGAATTTATATATGTTACGATAATGCCGACTTCATCCATGTGCGAGTCAAGCATTACCTTGCTTTTGGCTTTATTTCTGCCTTTTTTGTATGCAATAAGGTTGCCGATAGGGTCAATGTGCCATTCACATCTGCCGTCTATTTTTGAAATTATATATTCTCTTATTTTGTCTTCTCTTCCGCTTGTGCCGTTGAGAAGGCTTAATTCTCTGATTGTTTCAAGCATATTATGCCTCCTCCTTTGCCATGATGTACCCTGCAATAATCTGTGCAGTTGCTTCTACATCGTTGATATCGGCTGATTCAGCCTGAGTGTGCATATTTCTAAGAGGGATAGAGACAAGTCCTGTCTTTATTCCGCATCGTGCAGATGAAATCACATCTGCATTTGTGCCGGTGGAAGAGGGGCAGACCTCTGTCTGATATTTTATATTCTTTTCCTTTGCGATGTTGATCAGTGTGCGTGACATTTCAGCATCAAGTGACGGTGAAATGCATATCATTCCGCCGTTGCCCATGGTGCCGCATTTTGTCGGGTCGATACCCGGTGCTGAGGCAAAGCTTACGTCAACTGCAATTGCTTCGTCGGGAGAAAGACCGAATGCGCCCGCCTTTGCGCCTGATTCTGTAGTTTCCTCCTGTACGGAGAAGAGAATTGACACCTTTGTGCTGAGCTTCTTGTCCTTGAGAATATCCGCAACACGCATAAGTGCGACCATTCCTATGCGGTCATCAAGTGCAGAGCCTGCGATGATATTGTCAGAAAGGCTGACCACGGGTGCATCGACAGTGATTCTGTCACCGACTGAAACCAGTTCGCTGATTTCGTCATAATCAAGCCCCGTGTCAACATAGATATTATCAAAGTCAGGTGCTTTTGATGAATCATCAGCCTTTGTAAGATGAGGCGGCGTACTTGTTATAACGCCGAAAACAGGCTTTTTGCCCCAAATTGTCACCGTAGCGGCACAAAGCACTCTTGCGTCACAGCCACCGCACTTGTCAACACGGAGAAAACCGCTTTTGTCAACAGAAGTGACAATAAGTCCGATACGGTCAAGATGAGCATCGAGCATGATGTGTCTGTCGCCGCTTCCGAAAGTACCGATAACACTGCCGAGTGCATCTGTTCTTACGTCGGCATATTCTTTCAGAATATCCTGCGCAGCAGTGAGTGTCTGTTCGTTGCCCGAAACACCTTCGCCTGCAGTCAGAAGTGAAATAATCTGTTTTATATCCATAAAATCATTCCCTTGATGTAATCTGTATAATATTATATACAATTATATAAGGGATTTCAAGTGGAATCACAAATCATCTGCATCCTGTACAGGTTCTTCGTTATCTTCGTCCGTACCGGAATAACTGCCGAGAACATCACTCTTTATATTTTTGGCACCCTTGCTGTTCCATATCTGTCTCTGATTGTCAGGGAAACGCCCGTTGAGCTTTTTACCGTTTCTGTCGTAACATTCCATTGTTCAGATCTCCTTTCACAGACATTATGCCCTTGAATGTTGATAATATTATCGTGTATTGACATTACAGATCAGAAATGATAATATATTTATATAATAATGAAAAAATGCGGAAATGTGCATATGTCTAATTTGATGTAAAACGCACGAAATGAGCGGGTTCTTTTCGTTGTTTTGCTGAAAAATGCTAAATTTAATTTTAGAGATTGACAAAATGTGCGTAAAAGAGTATTATTACTATATGTAATGAAAGTTTTTCATTTGTTAATTTTTAATATTTTGGTTTTATACTGAAAGGATTGTTTTTATTATGAAAAAAATCGTAGCTGTTATTGTAGCTCTTATGCTTGCTCTTACTTTATCAGTAACATCTTTTGCTGCAGATACAAAGTCAGGTGAAATTTCAGGTGTTGTTGCTGATTTCGATCCCAACACACTTACAGATATGTTTGCAGGTCTTGATCTCAGCGCTATCACAGGTGCTGTAGGCGGTCTTGATCTCAGCATGATCACAGGTCTCTTTGAGGGTATGGATGCAGGTATGGTTACAGACCTTCTCGGTGATATGGATCTCAGCGGTCTTACAGATATCCTCGGCGGTCTTGATATCGGTGCTCTTCTCGGTGGCGTAACAGGCGGTAGTGATTCAGCTGCTACTACAACTACAACTACTACAGCTGCTACTACAACTACTACTACAACTACAACAACCACAACTACAACTACAGAAGCCGGTTCAGATGCAGAGACAACAACAAAGAAGGCCGGCACAAACAACGATAAGAACAGCATTGCTCAGACAGGTGACAACGGCATGATCGCAGCATTCGCAGTTTGCGCAGTTGCAGCAGGTGCATTCATCGTTCTCAGCAAGAAGAAGGAAGCTTAATTCCTGAAATTGAACAGTGATTCAGAGCGGTAACGTTAGGTTACCGCTTTTCTTTTTTTTCTTCCCTTTTGTATAAAAACGGCAGATACGGCAAGAATACTGACAGACGAATTAAGAAGGGAAGTTTCAGAATGAATGACAGTAATGAAAAAGATATGCAGATTAACGACACGGTCAGAAAGGTTGCTTTCGGTCTGAGTGCTGTGGTGCTTGTGGCTGCGGTGACGGTTCTTTCGCTCAGGTCAGGTAATGATGCAGGCAAAAAAGAGGAATTCACAACCGCACCCGTTACAGAAAATATGGAGGTTGAAAACAAAATCAGTAATGAGCCTGACACACGGGTCAGTGAAACCATTATTGTGCCTGCTACCGAAGTAACAACTCAGCGAATTGCTGATGATACTCAGGCAACAACTGCAGAGAAAACCACTGCCTCTGCACCCGCATCGTACGTGTTGCCTTTTGGTACTGATGTGGGACTTGACTACAGCAACGGAATGCCTGTGTATAACGATATTATGAATGACTGGCGGTCACATGACGGTGTTGATTTCAATGGTGAGTGCGGTGACGGTGTGAAGGCAATTGCCGACGGGATTGTGAGAGAGGTTGCCACTGACGCTCTGTATGCGTCCGTTATAAAAGTTGACCACGGCGGCGGAGTCGTTGCTTCTTATTGCGGTGTTGTGCCTGAAGAGGATATAATGCCCGGAGTCATTGTTTCACGCAGTCAGAAAATCGGAGAAATCTGTGAAATTCCTTGCGAAAGCAATGCAGTTTTTGCTCACCTTCATCTTGAAATCCGTGTTGACGGAGAGCTTGCAGACCCTCTTGAAGTAATGGGGTATTATGAATAAGTGCAGAATCGGGGATGTTTTGTCCCCGTTTTTTTATTCTTCTTGTGCCGGCATAATTTATTATTTGACATTGAGTCTTAAATATATTATAATAAATTAGATTATCATAATGATTAAGGTGGGGTATTATGAAAAAACGCATAGTGTCAGTTTTATTCGGTGCATTGGCTCTTGTTGTGCTGTTTTCATTATTTACTGCCTCTGCCGAAGAAAATTATGATACAGGCTCGTATCTTGTCACTGCTGACGGCGGTGTAAAGCTATATCAGGATGCAGAAGAAACACTTGATTATAAGATAACTGCACTCAAGGGTGTATATCTCAATATTATTGAAGTCAAGGGTGAATTCGGTTATACCGTGTATGATTCTGTTTACGGTTGGGTTGACCTGACGGAGGGTGTGACATTTTCTTCGTCAATGCCTGCTGTTACAGATAAGGGAAAAATCGAGGGAAGTAAAGGAATAAGAATCACATCACTTCCCGACAAGCTTATATATGTTGAAGGTGAAGATGCAGCTGATATTGACGGCCTTGAGGTGGCAATTGTCTTTGATGACGGACTCGGCTCACTTCTTAAGGTAAGCGGTTATACTGTTTCATTTCCCGACCTTGATACTTACGGAGAAAAGAAAGTCACTGTTTATTACGGCGGATACAGTGCAACTTATGATATCGTTGTTATGAAAGTGCCTGTTACGGGAATTGTTCTGACACTTCCTGACAAGACATCATATATTGAGGGTGAAGCAATTTCTCTTGACGGTCTTGTGGTTACTGCTTATTTCAGTGATGGCAGAGATAACGGAAAAGGTATAAAACTCAGTGAAAGTGAATACACTGTCAGCGGAATAACTCAGGGTGATTCTTCTCTTGCACCGGGCACATATAAGGTTACAGTAACTTATATGTATCCTGAAATTACCTCAAGCTTTTATATCTATGTTTCGGGCAAATCTGTTGTAAGTCTCAGGTTACTGAAGCTTCCCGCAGGTCTTACTATTTATCAGGGACAGAGCTTCGACAATGCAGATTTTGAGCTTCACGCAACTTATGACAACGGAAAAAGCGAAATCATAACAGATTTCAATATAGAGTATGATAATATGCAGCTTGGTGAATATACCGCACGCATATATTATATGGATAAATATGTAGCGTTTGACTATACTGTGCTTGAGCTTAAAGAAACAGGTATTGAAATCGGTGACACTTCTCAGGTGGGAAGCTATGCAGGCTCAGACCTGGATTTCAGCAAGCTCAAGGTGTATGTTGTATATAACAGTGGTGAGAAAAAGCTTCTTTCGGCAGGTTACACACTCAGCCATGAAATTGACAGCACTCTTATCGGAAAGTATCCCGTTACGGTTTCTTACGGTGATTTCAGTGCTGAATTCGAGTATACTGTTGCAGACAGACCTCAGCGTATTATCGGCGATGTAACAGGTGACGGCAAGGTGCTGGCAGCTGATGCAAGACTTGCTCTCAGAGCAGCTGCAAAGCTGGAGATTCTTGATGAGCCTTCATTCTATGCTGCCGATGTAGATTTTGATGATAAGGTGACAGCCGCCGATGCCCGTAAAATTCTCAGGGTAGCGGCAGGGCTTGATGAATTCTGATATGACACAGAAACAGATTGCGCTTAATGCGGTTGAAGCACTGAAAAAAGAATATCCCGATGCGATATGCTCACTTGTTGCAGATACGCCATTTCAGCTGCTTGTGGCAACAAGACTTTCCGCACAATGTACCGATGCAAGGGTAAATCTTGTCACTCCTGCACTTTTTGAAAAGTACGGTACAGCTGAGGCTTGTGCTCAGGCAGATGCTGATGATATTGCAGATATTATTCACAGCTGCGGATTTTTCAGGCAGAAGTCAAAGGATATCGTAGGTATGGCGCAGATGATAATTTCCGAATTTGACGGAAAAGTACCTGATAATATCGACGATCTGACACGTCTTCCCGGTGTGGGCAGAAAAACTGCAAATCTTATCTGCGGTGATGTTTACGGCAAGCCTGCAGTTGTTGCAGATACGCATCTTATAAGAATTTCAAACAGACTCGGTCTAGTTGATTCCAGAGATCCGCTTAAGGTTGAAATGAAGCTCAGAAAGCTTCTTCCTGATGATGAAAGCAATGATTTCTGTCACAGAGCAGTGCTTCACGGAAGAGCCGTCTGTGACTCAAGAAAGCCAAAATGTGAAAAATGCTGCATGAATGAATTCTGCAGAAAAAAGATATAAATTTACTTTTTGATATACAGATAAAATGAAAGGATGTAATCAATATGTCGTTTCTGACTAAGATTTTCGGTGACTATTCCGAAAAAGAACTTAAAAGAATCAAGCCTTTACAGGCAAAGGTTCTTTCCTATGATGAGGAGTATTCAAAGCTTACTGATGAACAGCTTCAGGCAAAAACAGGTGAATTCAAGGATCGTCTTGCAAACGGTGAGACACTTGATGATATTCTTCCCGAAGCATTTGCAGCCTGCCGTGAGGCTTCATGGCGAGTTCTTGGTATGAAGCATTTCCCCGTGCAGATTCTCGGCGGTATTGTTCTTCATCAGGGAAGAATTTCCGAAATGCGTACAGGTGAAGGTAAAACACTTGTTGCGACTCTTCCTGCATACCTTAATGCACTTTCAGGCAAGGGTGTTCATATCGTTACAGTCAATGACTACCTTGCAAGACGTGACTCTGAGTGGATGGGTAAGGTTTACCGCTTCATGGGGCTTACAGTCGGTCTTGTTGTTCAGGGTCTTGATCACGATATGAAAAAGGCTGCATACGACGCTGATATCACATACGGTACAAACAACGAGATGGGCTTTGACTATCTTCGTGATAACATGGTGCCTTATAAAGAAATGCGTGTTCAGAGAGGTCATAACTTTGCAGTTGTGGATGAGGTTGACTCAATCCTTATCGACGAAGCAAGAACTCCTCTTATTATTTCAGGCAGAGGCGACAAATCATCTGACCTTTATAAGCGTGCAAATGATTTTGTAAAGACACTCAGCGAAAAGAGAATCAAAGAGCTTGACTCCAAACAGCAGATAGATGAGGTTGCACAGGAGGATAACAGCGATTACGTTGTTGATGAAAAGGCAAAAACTGCTACATTCACAAAGAACGGTATCGCAAAGGCTGAAAGCTGGTTCAACCTTGAAAACCTTATGGATGCAGAGAATCTTACTCTTCAGCATCACCTTAATCAGGCTCTTAAGGCAAGAGGCGTTATGAAGCGTGACGTTGACTACGTTGTAAAAGACGGTCAGGTACTTATTGTTGACGAATTCACAGGCCGTATCATGATCGGCAGACGTTACAATGAAGGTCTTCATCAGGCTATCGAAGCAAAGGAAGGTGTTAATGTCCGTTCAGAGTCAAAGACTCTCGCAACTATCACATTCCAGAATTATTTCCGTCTTTACACAAAGCTTTCAGGTATGACAGGTACTGCAATGACTGAAAGTGATGAATTCCAGGATATCTACGGACTTGACGTTATTGCTATCCCCACAAACAAGCCCATGATAAGAAACGATATGACCGATGCATTCTATAAGACAGAAAATGCGAAATTCGGCGCAATCGTGGATCTTATCAAAGAGCTTCATGAAAAAGGTCAGCCCGTGCTTGTCGGTACAGTAAATATTGAGAAGTCTGAACAGCTCAGTAAGGTTCTTCACAGAAACGGCATCAAGCACAATGTGCTCAATGCAAAGTACCATGACAAGGAAGCTGAAATTATTGCTCAGGCAGGTAAGCTTGGCGCAGTTACAATCGCTACCAACATGGCAGGCCGAGGCACTGATATTCTTCTCGGCGGTAACGCTGAATATCTTGCAAAGTCTGAAATGCGCAAAATGGAAAATATGACCGAAGAGCTTATTGCTGAGGCAACAGGCTTTGCGGAAACTGATAACGAAGAAATCCTTGAAGCAAGAAAGATTTATAGTGAGCTTGAGGCTAAGCATAAGGCTGAAATTTCAGGTGAAGCAGAAAAGGTAAGAGAAGCAGGCGGTCTGTTTATTATCGGTACATCAAGACACGAGTCAAGACGAATTGATAATCAGCTCAGAGGCCGAGCAGGACGTCAGGGTGACCCCGGTACGAGCCGTTTCTTCCTTTCTGCAGAGGATGAGCTTATCAGACTCTTCGCAGGTGACAGATTCTTCAATATCCTTGATGCCATGAAAGGCACAGACGACATGGTCGTTGACGTGAAGATGTTCTCAAAGTCAATTGAGAATGCACAGAAGAAGGTTGAAGGCAACAACTTCGCAGCACGTAAGAATGTTCTTAAGTACGACGATGTTATGAATAAGCAGCGTGAGATTATTTATAAGCAGAGAAATCAGGTGCTTGACGGTGTTGATCTTGATTCGACAATCCGTAAGATGATAATTGACAGCCTTACAGAGGCAGTTGCTTTCTACTGTCCCGGCTCAAACAAGGCTTCCGACTGGAATCTTACAGGTCTTAAGAGTAAGTATGCATGGCTTCTCGGTGACAATGAGCTTGTAAGTGAAAATGATCAGAATGCTATCATGGATCAGATGCTTGATCTTGCTGAAGCAAAGCTTGAATTCCAGAGAGAGAAGTATGGCGCTGACATGGTAAAGCAGCTTGAACATAAGGCTCTTATCGAAAATGTTGACATCCGTTGGATGGATCACATCGATGCAATGGAGCAGCTCAAGAGAAGCGTCGGTCTCAAGGCTTACGGTCAGAAGGACCCCGTCGTTGCATTCAGAGAGGAAAGCTCTGATATGTTTGACGAGATGATTATGAACATCCGTGAGGGTACAGTTCAGTTTGTTCTTTGTGCAGTGCTCAGATCCGAAGAGGATGTAAAGCGTGAGCAGAAGATGAAGCCCACCGAAACAAACGGCGGTGACGGCAGTGAGAAAAACCGTCCCATGAAAAAGGGTGAAAAGGTCGGAAGAAACGATCCCTGCCCCTGCGGAAGCGGTCTTAAGTACAAAAAATGCTGCGGTAAAAACGCATAAATAACCAACAGACGGCGCTCTGCCGTCTGTTTTCTGCATAAATAAACATCTGTCGATTTACTGATTGGACAAATAAACTTAAAATTTCACCATAATTTTGTAATTTATGTAGTATTTTGCTGAAATCTAATTTTTTGTTCAATTTTCTTGATTTTTTCTTCATTTAGTTATAAAATATTTTACATAAAATTTATCGGAAACGGTTATTTGTAGACAAATGACTGCATTTTGTCCGAGATTACAAAAGGAGATATACATAATGAGTTACGTTCAGAGAGTCATTGATGACGTTGCTAAAAAGCACGTCAATGAGCCCGAATTCGTGCAGACAGTAACAGAAGTTCTTACTTCACTTGTTCCTGTTATTGAACAGCACCCCGAATATGAAAAGGCAGGCCTTCTTGAAAGAATGGTTGAACCCGAAAGACAGATTGCTTTCAGAGTTACATGGGTTGACGATAACGGCAAGGTTCACGTAAATACAGGCTACCGTGTTCAGTTCAACGGTGCTATCGGTCCTTACAAGGGCGGTCTTCGTTTCCATCCCTC
>JAFYUD010000087.1 GCA_017549665.1 Clostridia bacterium
AAGCCGCACATAAGAATGCCGGGGTCAAGGGCATCTGTGTGGTTTGAAATAACGATATAAGTATCATGCTTGGGTGTGTAATAATCTGTTGTGATATTGAGTTTCTTGAATGCGGGCTTGTGAAGAATACCCATCATCATCTTAAGAAAAAGCTTATTTTTGATAAGACCTTTTCTCATTTCTTTTCTGCTTCTGCTCATTGATTATTTTCCTCCTTTTCAGCTTCTTCCTCAAGTACTCTGTATGCAACCTTTCCTACGAGTGTACGGGGAAGTTCTTTTCGGAATACGATTTCCTTGGGTCTTGCATGAACATCAAGATAATCCTTACAGAAATCAATAATTTTCTTTTTCTCTTCATCTGTTTCGGGGACACCGGGATTAAGAACAACGTATGCTCTTACCTTCTGCATCTTGTACGGGTCTTTTACACCGATTGCACAGCAGTAATCAACATCGGGGTGTCTGTCGATGATTTTTTCGATCTGTGAGGGATATACATTGAAGCCGCTGGAAACGATCATTCTCTTAAGACGCTGTCTGAAGTAGATATAACCGTCCTCGTCCATGCTTCCTATATCACCTGTAAAGAGCCATCTTGTGCCGTTTTCGTCACGACGGATAGTCTTTTCGTTTTCTTCTTCATTCTTAAGGTAGCCGACCATGACAGTAGGGCCGCTGATGATGATTTCGCCTGTTTCACCACAGGGAACATCGTCGAATGTTCCGGGTTCGACAATTCTGTATGTCACATCTCTGAGGGGAAGACCGATACTTCCTACCTTGGGCTTGTCAATGGGAGTCAGACAGCTTGCAGCAATACATTCTGTAAGACCGTAGCCTTCACGGATCTGAACTGTTGCATTGTGATCAATAAAGAACTGATCGACTCTCTTCTTAAGCTCAGGACTGAGTGCATCACCGCCGCTGAACACACCTCTGAGGAATGAAAGATCCTGCCCTTCAAAAGCCTCAACCTTGAGAAGTGCTTCGAAGAGAGTGGGAACACCGGCAATAAAATGAGGCTTATGCTTTATAACATCTTTAGCGTATGATTCCTTTGTGAACTGAGGAATAAGAATACACATAGCACCGTTCTGAAGCATAGCATGGATTCCTACTGCAAGACCGAAGCCGTGGAAAATAGGCATGACGGAAAGGAATTTACAGCCGTATGTCAGGTTGCAGCCTGCCACATCTGCAAGCTGTACACCCAGTGCGTTGAAGCCGTTGTCAGAAAGGCAGATGCCTTTGGGAGTGCCGCTTGTGCCGCCGCTGAAAAGGATGATTGCAGTCTTGTCTTTTTCGTACTGCATGACGGGAAGCTTCACGCCTCTGCCTGCACGGACGAAATCGCTCCATACAACACCCTTGTTGGAATCAGGATACTTACGGTATTCCTTACCCTTTGTGAGCGCATAACCCACAGCAAGGGGAGCAGGTAATTCCTCTGAAATTCTTGCAACAAGAATTCTGACCTCTCTCTTTGCTTCATTAACAGCATCTCTGACCTTTTCGTAAAACTGATCAAGGCAGAGAATCATCTTGCTGTCTGCATAGTCAAGGTAGTATGTGATATTTTTTCTGGATGAAAGGGGATGAATCATGTTTGCAATTGCCCCGATGCGGTTAAGTGCATACATACATATAAGCGCCTGCGGTGTGTTGGGCATACAGATAGCCACAACATCATTCTTTCTCAGACCTGCTTTGTAGAAAGCACCTGCTGCAAGCTCGATTTTCTTTACAAACTCGCTGTAGGTTGTGTATTTGCCCATAAACTCATAAGCGGGAGCCTTGGGGAAACGGTCTGCTGATGCGGAAACTGCGCCGAACATGGTGGTCTCCGGATAGGGATGATGCACCGGTGTCGGATCTATATTAGGTAATTTCATTTGATATCCTCCGTTATTCAGATAAACGAATACATTCTTAATCATTATATACTATTATATTAAAATTTTCAACAACTTCAGCGAATTTCTGCAAAACAGAAGTTTTTTATTATTCTTATCACTATATATATAAATAATATGCACAAAAATTACAGATTATTTTGTAATACAAAAACAGTCAATTTTGGGAAAAAGAAAATAGCTGATATTCCTTGTATATTCTTTTGAAAATCATACTTCTCAGCAATAAAAAAAGCGGTGATACTCGTCACCGCTTTTGTGTTATTCAAGTGTTGGCTGTGCCTTGTCTGCACTGAATTCAATTTCCTGCTTGTGTGAAATGTTATAAACAAATGTCATTGCAAGGAATGCTATCAATGAGCCTGCGAAGAGAATTATGAAGTAGAGCATTTTCAGGTCTTCACCGAAGCCCTCAGGCTGAACTGCATCTGCACCTTCGATAAAGCCGATTGCTGCAAGACCCAGTGAGGAAACTGCCTGACCGATACCCTGAGAGAGCTTACGGAAGAATGAGTACAGTGCATAGAGTGAGCTTTCCTCGTTCTTGCCTGTTTTTCTGTAGCTGATATCGATACAGTCTGCAACGATTGCCCATACGGAAATCTGGAAAAGACCGTTACCTGCGTTGAGGAACATAAGAAGCACGATGTAGAGAATCATGCCCTTGCCGTCAGCGGTAACAGGTACAAGAAGTGATGCAACACCGGCAATTGTACTGATGAGCATGCCGATTGATGAAACCTTCTTCTTTCCGTATTTTGCGGAAAGCTTACCTACAAGAGCCATTGAAAGAATCATGGGTGCGTAGCTGCCTACCATAGCAAGTGTCATCTTGCTTGTGTCTTCAAAGAAGTACTGGAATACCATGTTGTTAAGAGACATGGTTGAATTGAAGAATGCAACGGAAGCAACAGTTGCGATTGTTGCACCGAGCATGGGTCTGTTTGTGAAATATGACTTGAATGCAGAGAAAAATGCCTTTGCGCTGTTGCCTGATTCACCTGAATCTGTTCGCTGAACACGCTCTGTAACAAGCTTTGTTGTACCCCAGAGAGTAACAAGTGCAAGTACAGACATGATAACTGCCGCAATAAGCAGATATGAGCCGTTGAGGACACTTACTTCTGTGCCTGCTGAATTTACAGACTTTGAGTAAACTGTGTTGGGAAGAACAAGCATTACGATAACACCGGGAAGTGCAGCACCGATTGAACGGAATGTTGAAAGCGATGTTCTCTGCTTCGGGTCATCAGTAATAACTGAGAGGAGTGAGCCGTAAGGCACGTTTACCATGGTGTAAGCAACTGACCACAGACAGTATGAAACAAGACACCATGCAACCTTACCTGCGTATGAGAAATTGCCTACAGGTGCAAAAATCATGATTGTAAGACCTACAAGTCCTACTGCGCCCAAGAGAATCCACGGCATGAATTTACTCTTCTTGCCGATACGTTTTGTGTCTACAAGATTACCGATGATAACATCGTTTACAGCATCCCAGAATTTAGAAATAAGGATAATTGCTGCATAATGCTCAGGCTTTACGCCGATAAGCTGACAGTAAAACAACTGCATGTAGGTGGAAACAAGCTGAAATGAGAAATTACAACCCATATCACCCATAGAATAGCCTAATTTGTCTCTTGCTCCGAAAGGACGGATTTTTTTGTCTGACATCAGGAAACCTCCTATGCTTTGATGTGTTTATAATAACATGAATTTGTCCCGATGTCAAATAGGGAATGTATAGAAATTTGTGATTTCGGCAGATGAAAAAATAATCGTCTGAGCTTCGTAGCCCTCAAGCACATGTCGTGTCTGATTGTATGCCACAATCAACCCTGCAAGTGTCATTGTAATAAACAATGCCCACACAGTCACAAGTATCATCCGTCTTCTGATTTGTTTTTCTTCGTTCATTTTACACATTCCTTTATCATATCTGACAGTACATCGCCCAGAAGTCTTGCAGAATATGCTGCCTCCTGCAGAGTATTGACATCCGTTCCGATTTCTATAAGCAATGAATACGGTGTCAGATCCATATTATATTTTCTCATGCAGAAATACACAGGCTTCATAAGATTTTTGTATTTATCATTTGCGGCTTTCTGCAGATTGAGTGCAAACAGCAGATTTGTTTCCCAGCCGGGGAAATCAGTGACATTCCCGTCCTGACAGCCTGCGATAATCATTATCTGTGCAGCCTTTTCAACGTTGATTTCCACTGTGGGCTTTACTCTCTGTGTGTCCGAGTAATAAATTGCATCACGGTGAATGTCAAGAGTGATAATTATAGACGGGTTTTCTTCGAGGATTTTTTCAGCACCCGTGCGAGAAAGGGAATAGGCACCGGTATAAACAGTGTCGTATACTGTTTTATCGTGAATAACACCTATTCCGTTACTTCTGAGGATTTTTGTTATTTCTTCACCGATCCGAATCATATTAAGGCTGTTGTTATTGTTTCGTGCAGGATTTTCTGTGGAAAATCTGCCGTTGAAATCATACATGTATGATTCCGTTGAATGAGTGTGGTAAATAAGTACAAGAGGCTTTGAAATATCATCTGCGGGGATGGTGAATTTTTTATTCAGCAAGGCTTCAATATCAATACTCTGCGAGTCTGTCACATTCCGTACATGGACATTTCCGAAGCTGTTCGTCGCCTGATGGTCTGTATAAGTTTTCTCTATGACTTCTCCGTCATAAGTGTAGCTGTCATTGCTGTATATTTTTGAGTTTTCGGTTATATCAGACGGCGTTGCGGTCAGGTCGTCAGTGTATTCAGCATCGTTGAAGGTGCCTGATTTCTGCATAAAATCAGGAGTTTCATTAACTGTAAAATATTTTTTTATTTCCGCTTTGATTTCATTCATTCTGTATATCGCACACTCCGGAACAGCCGTAAGCAGACCGATGTATGCAGTTTCCAGAGCAAAATTCCCCTTAAGCTCAATATTGAAAGAAAGCAGCACTATGCAGGCGGCAAGAATGCTTACCGCCCACACAGGCAATTTAAAGGAAGATTTATGTCGTAATATTTTGTGCTTTATCTTTACCACCCCATAAATGATATGAGGTATTTTAATTATTAATTACATCAGCATCATTATATCTTCCGCTGAAATATCACTCTGCAGTGCGCAGTTTACCGCAAGAGCAATGAATTTTGATGCTCTTTCGGTGATAAGGTCTGCTTCGGATGAGGCAACGATATAATTATTCCATTTTTCAGCATGGGAAATATCCGTATCACTGCCGAGAATATTGTGTGCCAGTGTGTATGCGCTGATAACTGTAGGCACGCCCACGGAAATGACAGGTATACCCAGTGTTTTGCGGCTGATTTCACTGCGCTTGTTGCCTATCCCCGAGCCGGGCGAAATGCCTGTGTCGGAAATCTGGATTGTAGTGCCGAGACGGTTTATATCCATTGCTGCAAGTGCATCAATGACAATCACGCAGGAAAAATCATTGCATTTTACGATTGATGATATGATTTCAGCCGCTTCCATTCCCGTTTCTCCAAGCACACCGGGAGACACTGCAGCCACACTCCGCAGAGAGCTGAAGCCCAGAGATTGTGCAAGCTCTCTGCTGATATGTCTGGTGACAAAAATTCTGTCTGCACATGCAGGACCGAGCGCATCTGCTGTCATGCTCCTGTTTCCCAGTCCTGCCACGAGAATGCTTCCGTCTGAGGGGATAATTTTTCTCATTTCGGTAATGATTCCGTCAAGTCTTCCGTCGAGAAGCTGAGCATCGGCAGAAAAAGATGGGACATCTGCTGTTATATATCTGCCTTTCGGCTTACCGATGCACTTTTCACCTGATTCGTCAAGCACATCTGCAATTGTAACAGTAGTGATACCATAATGTTTTACTGATTTTTTTATTCCTTTATGCTCACTTGTGCCCGATAATTCAATTCTTTCTGCAGCTAAATCAGTTCTGAAATCCAAAATATATCACCTGAAAGAAGTTTTTATCACTGTGACAGATTTTATTCAAATTTTGTTCAATAATTTGTGGTATATTTTTTTTAAAAAAACTTGCATTTTCTGACAAAGCATGATATTATAATAACCTGTATAGACAAAAGGAGGTGTCACCATGCCTAATATTAAATCTGCAAAGAAGCGTGTTATCGTAACTGCAACAAAGACTCAGAGAAACAAGTCAGCTAATACAGCTCTCAAGACTGCTATCAAGAAGGCTAATGTTGCTATTGATACAAATGCTGCTGACAAGGCTGCTGCAGTTAAGGCTGCTGAGAAGAAGATTGACCAGGCTGTAGCTAAGGGTCTTCTCCACAAGAACAATGCTGCTCGTAAAAAGTCTGCTCTCGCAGTAAAGCTCAACAAGTCAAACGCTTGATTTATGAGCATTGATTGATTTTATCAACGAAAGGACGGTTCTCCATGAAGAAAGTTTTAAAGGTTCTGGCTATTGTAGCCGCTATCGCTGGTGTTGCTGCAGCTATCTATTTTGCAGTAACTAAGTTTATGGAAAAGAAACAGAAGATCGGTAATACTGAGGAGAATTATGTTTCCTGCTCCTGCTTTGACGAAGAATTAACTTCAGAAGAAGTCGTTGCCTGATTCTGATTCGGTTATCGTTTGATAAAAACAAGGACTCTTTCGGGAGTCCTTATTTTCGTTGATGAGGAAAATGTTAAATTCCTCTTGATTTTGCTGAATATTTATGGTAATATATCTTTAATATTAAATGCTGTGATGGAGAGAGTAATTTCTTTTACGGATTCGAGCGAGCTGACGACGGTGAAAGGTCAGTATCACGGAAAGAAACGAAAATCACTCCGGAGCTGAGGGCTGAAATTTCAAGTAGGCTTCTCCGGTTGCCGACCGTTAAAACGGACGCATATGATGGTATGTTGTAATCAGGTGGTTTAAGCAAAGTATCGGTCTTTGTCCTGCATTACGGGACAAGGACTTTTTTATTTATTGAAAGGAGATTTTCAAAATGTACGATCCTATTTCACCCAATGTTAATTTTGTTGAACAGGAAAAGAAAATTGAAAAGTTCTGGCGTGATGAAAAGATTTTTGAAAAAAGTATAGAGGAAAAGGCTAAGGGTACTCCCTACGTATTTTACGACGGACCTCCCACAGCTAACGGTAAGCCTCATATCGGTCACGTTCTTACACGTGTTATCAAGGATATGATTCCCAGATACCGTACAATGAAGGGCTGTATGGTTCCCCGTAAGGCAGGTTGGGATACTCACGGTCTTCCCGTTGAGCTTGAAGTTGAGAAGCTTCTCGGTCTTGACGGTAAGGAGCAGATTGAAGAGTACGGTCTTGAGCCTTTCATCGGTCACTGTAAGGAAAGCGTATGGAAGTATAAGGGTATGTGGGAAGATTTCTCACGTACAGTCGG
>JAFYUD010000088.1 GCA_017549665.1 Clostridia bacterium
CAAGACTCTTAAGGAAGCTGTTTCTAAGGAAGAAGCAGAAGACCTCAAGGCTAAGCTTGAAGAAGCAGGCGCAAAGGTTGAACTTAAGTAATTCTTACTTAAACAAAATTATCCCATCTGTGAAAACAGGTGGGATTTTTTTTATAATTATCAGATATGCTTTTTTACGGTATAATTATTGAAATTATACAAAAAATATCAAAATCTGCTAAAATATTGTGCAGAATATCTTGACATGACAATGTAAAAGGAATATACTCTAATCACAGACAAGCTTGTGTTTGTGTTGACCTGCAATGGCAGGCAAATCAATTTACTGTAAAAACAGTATAAAAGAAAGGGGTAAGGTGTAATGGACAACCTTAATCAGACTCAGCAGACAATCAATACAGCTCCGGTAGGACAGCTCAAAACAAACAGAAGTTTTATCAAAGTTCTTCTGTTGTCAATGATCACTTTCGGTATTTACGGTATGGTTACATACGCATCAATTGCAAATGATCTTAATGTAATCGCAAGCAGATACGACGGAAAGAAAACAATGAACTATTGGCTTCTTATCTTTGTTATTACTCCTATTACTTTCGGTATCGGTGCTATCGTATGGATGCACAAGATTTCTGCAAGAATGGGTGATGAGCTCAAGAGAAGAAACATCGACATGAAGTTCGGCGCAGGTACATTCTGGCTCTGGAATACACTTGGTGCATTTATCATCGTTGGTCCAATCGTTTACATGGTTAAGTTCTTCAAGGCAATCAATGCTCTTGCAGCTGACTACAACATCAAAGGTTAATCGACTTATCCCATCTGTGAAAACAGGTGGGATTTTTTTATAAAAATACTGCTCAGGATTCTGTGTTTTCCTGAGCAGTTTCGGTTTATTGAATATTTTTAAGAGTTATAGCCCCGTCTTCATCGACAATGTATGTGTATACATATTGCGAAGCAACGATCTTTTCTGTTTTTTCATATCTGTAGTAGCGGAAAGTAATATTTACCGTGCCGGTGCCGATTGCCTTGAAGGTGTAATATTTGGTGCCGCCGCCTTTACCTGATAAAACTGAGCCACTGTCCGGAGTATAATGTGAATCTGAATAGGAGAGAATACCGGATTTGTCCATTTCATATTCCCAGATGTACCCCGATGACGGATTGTGATAAAGCTCTACGGTAGTCTTCTGTGAGTTGAAATTCAGGAGGCTGAGTAATGCCGCAAACAGTGACATAATCCTGCGCATAAGATCAAAAATCATGGCACATAAACCTCCTTAAGATCATTAATTGTTAAGATTATATCAAATTTCACGGTGCTTGTCAATTTTTCGGACAAAAAAAGTTAAAAATTCCGTAATGATTTCATAACAAAACAGAAAAATAAAAAAAATTAAGGAAAATCGGGCGTATTGCTTTACTTTTATATATAATATAAGCTATAATACATTGTGAATAAGTATATGGAGGAAGAGAAATGAAAACAATCAGATTCCGTTCCGTTAAAAGTATAATATCTGTGGTTCTGTGTGCAGTTATGATATTCCTTTCTGCAGCACCTGCAACTGCAGCTGATGAAGATAAAAGAAGTGTAACTTTTGCAACAATTTCGGGTATTTCTTATGTATCCGAGGAAAACAGAGGCGGATATAATGACGCTTTTCTGCTTGATGCAAAAGCAAACAACTATCAGTATGAGCAGCTTGACGGTCTGCTTGATTCATCCTTTGCATCAATCAGGGCAAGGGTTGAAAATGACGGACTTAAATATCTGCTTGTAAACGGCGGACTTACTTACAGCGGTGAATACAGCAACCATGCTGCTATTGCTGAAAAGCTCAGAAAGCTTGAAGAAGAAACAGGTGTACAGGTTATTACTCTTATCAGCGGTAAGGATGTCAATAATGCAGCATCCTCTTCATTCGCAACCGGTGAAAGAAAACCTGTTACCCCCGCAACAGTAAGCCAGATAAAGACTCTTTATGCTGACCTCGGTCCGGATATCGCAACAAATAAATATTCATCATACAATCAGACTTCTGCCAACTTTTCATATTCGGTAGAGCTTGAAGGCGGCTACAGACTTATTGTTATTGATGCAACATATTTTACATACCAGAGTGGTGCGACAGCTGTTTCAGGTAAGATTTCCGATGACCTTCTCAACTGGATCAAATCAGAATGCACAATTGCCCGTTTTGCAGGACAGACAGCTATCGGTATGTGCAGCTGGGATATAACAGGCGAGTCACTGACAGGTGACAGCAATAAGCTTGCAAACAGTGATGAAATTGCAAATATACTTGCAAATGCAGGTATGCATTATATCTATACATCAGGAACAAATAAAAATGATATTGCAAGTGTTATTTCTGACAACGGAAATGTGATTTATGATATCACAACTGCAGGAATTTTAAGCTATCCCAATACTTACCGTGTCACTTCATTTGAAGGTGATAAGGGTACTTTTGATATTGTTGATGCTGACGAGGTAATGCCTGTTGTTTCTCGAACAGGAAAAACATACGCACAGCCTTACAGAGAAACTGCTTCTCTTAAAATTCAGTATGCAGATTATGATATGGCACGTTATTTCTCAGATATCGTCAGAAATTATCTTAATTCTGTAATGATTCCCGGTATCAAATCTGCCGGTACTGTTGAGGGATTTATAAATTCCTATTACGGCATTTCACTTAAGGATAAAATAAATGAACTTATCGGCGGGGGACTTAATCTGTTTGATATGATCATCATTTTTGATGCATCAAACATTATGAATATGCTTGAAGATATATTCCAGCAGGCACAGTCAGGCTTCCTTAAGGATCCCGATACACTTGCAGAAATCTTCTATAACCGCTTTGCAACAATATGCAATGCGCAGATATCTCCCGTTCCGTGTACTGCATTTATGGATTCCTACGGCTTCGGTGACAAGTCAAAGGGCGGTACAGTCAACGACCTTCTGCTTTCATGTATTGTGTATTCAACATACGGAAATGAAAATGCGGCTGATGACAAGTTCGTCAGTGATGTTCTTAAAAATCTCAGAACAGGTGAGCTTGTTCCGTTTGTTGCCAATCTTCTTGGTGAAACACTCATAAGAGACCTTCTTTTCAATGATATATTTTCACAGATTGAAATGAAGCCTCAGTACCTGTTATTCCTTGATGATTCTGACGGTTCATTCGGTTATTATCTGCAGATTGCATTCAAGGCATATCTTACACTTCACGGTGAGGGCGCAACCGTCACAGGTGCGGTAAACAGCGTGCTTAAGGACGGATTCTTCAAAGAATACGGCTATTCTGTTGATGAAGTTATCGATTACTTTATTGCAAAGTATTATTCAGGTGACGATAAGGTCAACACAGGCACACAGCTTGCAGATATTCTTGATTCTTATGTCAATGACGATGACCCTGCAATCAACGGTGACCACGGTGTTTCATACAACGGTAAGAATGGTGCAGTTTCCTATGCAACAAGGGAGAATTACCGCCTTCCCACAATGATTACCGTTACACCCGGTAACAATACTCAGACAGAGTTTTATGTAACATGGTACACAAAATCAACCGTAACAGGCTCAGATATTGAGATTTATTCAGATAAAAACAGCACATTCCTCGGCAAATACTTTGTCGGCGTTGCGGGGGCATCCGTAGCCTTTGAAAATGTGATTGTTGAGCGTGTATACAAGATGCTTGACCTCGGCTTTGTGTCAATCGGTGAAAACAAGATTTCACTTGTAAGACACACAATGAAGGTAAGCGGTCTGCAGGCAGGCTGTACATACTTCTTCCGTGTCGGTGACGGCTCGAAGGGCTGGTGGAGTAAGACAATGACTGCCACCACCTCCGAGGATGCAGACTCTCTTACATTTGTACATGTTTCTGATACGACAGGCAACACTGCTTCTGACTTCGGTATATTTGATAAGGTGCTCAGCGGTGCGCTTTACAAGGAGCTTTATCCCGATGCAGATTTCATTCTTCATACAGGTAATTATGTAAATGATTCCGAGGATCTCAGACAGTGGCAGAAGCTTCTTGACGGAGCTGATGACAAGCTTCTTAATAATTATATTATCCCCGTTGCCGGCAGCAACGACTCTCTTGATACAATCAGAAACAACTTCGCAGTAGGCTCACTTATCAGTGACCCTGACAAGACGGGTGTTTATTATTCGGTTGATTACGGTATTGCTCACCTTGTTGTTCTTGATTCTGCCGATGTGAAGGAAGACGGCACATTAAGTGATGCTCAGCTCAAGTGGCTTGAAAAAGATATGAGTACAGTTACTTCAGAGTGGAGAATTTTTGCGATACACGAGCCTGTTTACACAAACGGAAGCGGCTCACAGCGTGAAAATTATTCTGCATATATGAACCATATTACTTCTCTTGCTGATAAGTATGACGTTGACCTTGTCATGACAGACAATGACGGAGTTTACTACAGAACAGATTCAATGAGAAGCACAGGTGTGACTGATGCTCCCACCGTAAGCCTTCCTTACTATGACAACAGTGATGTGTACTACAAGACTATCACTGCTCCTTCAGGCACGATCTATTCAGCAATCGGTTCTGCAGGCAGCAATGCTTTTGATGAACATGAAATCAATAATGTTTCAAAGGTGTTCCCGCAGTCAGGTAAGAATTATAATCCTGATGTTCCCA
>JAFYUD010000089.1 GCA_017549665.1 Clostridia bacterium
ATGTAAACTTCGTTCTCTTTGACCTCTCCGGTCTCCTTGTTGATAAGTCTTGCAGTCACTCTCAGGGGAGCTGCAAATGTTGCATCTCTTTCCTTACATTCCTTGACTGTGTACTTGGGCTTGTCATCCATTCGGTAGTCAACAAATACCAATGACAGATTACCCGAATAATCCGTAATTTCGTCGATATCCTTGAATACCTCTCTCAGACCCTTATCAAGAAACCACTGATAAGAATCCTTCTGCACCTCAATAAGGTTGGGCATTTCCATGACCTCATTGATGTGAGCAAAGCTCATTCTTGTCCTGCTTCCCTGCTTTACAGGTTTAACGTTGACCATGAATCATCACTCCGTTCTTTTATTTATCCCGTTGAAACGGTTTCTCCGAAGAAAAACCGGGAAAAAACCAAAAAATTCTGATTGATTTTTGCGTTTTTCATGATATAATCTTAACAGGTTAATTTCGTCAATCGTATACCTATCCATTATAATACAGCTTATTATTTTACACGACCTTAGTCAAGATGTCAAGGGGTAATTTTAAATTTTTTCAACTTTTTTATCAGTTTAAATATTATTCGATTTTGCAACATAAAATTTTTCAGCAATAAAACGGAAGTTTTTATAAAAAATATGTTGAAGTATTAAAATAAATGTTGTATAATTACGTTTAATAACAAATGAGAGGAGCTATACTTATGTTTGACAACAGAGTTCTCGCCGACACATCGGCAAAGTTCGCAAAAGACGGACTTACATTTGATGACGTTTTGCTTATTCCCGCTGAATCCAATGTTCTTCCTGCTGACATCAAGCTGGAAACAAAGCTTACATCAAAAATCACACTTAACACACCCATCATGACTGCAGCTATGGACACAGTTACTGAGTCCAGAATGGCTATCGCAATCGCACGTGAAGGCGGTATCGGTGTTATTCATAAAAATATGACTATCGAGCAGCAGAAGGATGAAATCGATAAGGTCAAGAGAAGCGAAAACGGCGTTATCAAAGATCCGTTCTTCCTTCATCCCGACAACTATGTATACGAAGCTAACGATCTTATGCATAACTATCGCATTTCAGGTGTTCCCGTATGTGATGACAGCGGCAGACTTGTCGGTATCCTTACAAACCGTGACCTTCGCTTCATGACTGACTTCAATGTCAAGATCAGCGACGTTATGACAAAAGAGAACCTTGTTACCTCTCATATCGGCACAACTCTTGCTGAAGCAAAGACAATCCTTATGAAGCATAAGATTGAAAAGCTTCCTCTTGTTGATGACAACGGTTTCCTCAAGGGTCTTATCACTATCAAGGATATTGAAAAGGCTGTTCAGTATCCCAACTCTGCACGTGACGCATTCGGCAGACTTCTCTGTGCTGCTGCTATCGGTGCTACTGCAGACGTTCTTGACAGAGCATCAGCTCTTGTTGAAGCAGGCGTTGACGTACTTGTTCTTGACTCTGCACACGGTCACTCACAGAACATTCTCAAGTCAGTTTCAAAGGTTAAGGCTGCATTCCCCGAAATTTCTCTTATTGCAGGTAACGTTGCTACTGCAGAAGGCACAAAGGCTCTTATCGATGCAGGTGCAGACGCAGTAAAGATCGGTATCGGCCCCGGATCAATCTGTACAACACGAGTTGTTGCAGGTATCGGTGTTCCTCAGGTTACTGCTATTTATGATGCTGCTTGTGAAGCTGCAAAGCACAATATCCCCATCATCGCAGACGGTGGTATCAAGTATTCAGGTGAAATCGTTAAGGCTCTCGCTGCAGGTGCAAACGTAGTTATGCTCGGTTCACTTGTTGCAGGCTGTGAAGAAGCTCCCGGTGAAACAGAAATCTATCAGGGCAGACAGTTCAAGACATACAGAGGCATGGGTTCAATCGCAGCTATGAACTGCGGCAGCCGTGACAGATACTTCCAGACAAACAATAAGAAGCTCGTTCCCGAAGGCGTTGAAGGTCGTGTTCCTTACAAGGGAATCCTTTCAGACACAATCTTCCAGCTTATGGGCGGCGTAAAAGCAGGTATGGGTTACTGCGGTGCTCCCGATATCGAGACACTTCAGAATACAGCAAAGTTCATCAAGATCACAAGCGCAAGCCTTGTAGAAAGCCATCCCCACGATGTCTTCATTACAAAGGAAGCGCCCAACTACTCTGCTAAATAATAAATCACGGAATTCAGGGGTGATATTATGGCAAAGAAATCAACATCTGTTGCATACGGTACTCAGCTGAAGTTCAAAAAAATGAGAAGCAATCATCCCATAAGAAGCCGTTACATGGCTGCAGTTCTTGCGATACTTCTCGGTTTTGCAGGTGTTCATCATTTTTACCTTAACAATTTTGTAAAAGGCTTACTGATGATTGTACTTACTGCTGCTTGTGTTGCTGTTGATATTCTCGGAATACTTCAGTTCAGCTTTGTGATTATCCCCGTGGTGATTTCCGTACTTACAGGACTGATTTATCTTATTGAATCAGACACTGCTTTTGCAAAAAGCAATCATGTAAGAACAATTTAAGTACAATAATAAAATCGTCCGTTTCATACGGGCGATTTTTTGATTTTACTGATTCACATCTGAATTTGAGATTGCTTTTTTTATTGTTTCAATATATAATACCTGTTGGTGATATAAATGTCATTATGTAATATATGTCCCCGGAAGTGCAATGTCGACCGTGAAGCATCACACGGAATCTGCGGCGTGGGTGAAGCCATCAGAATCGCACGTGCAGGTGCACATTTCTGGGAAGAGCCGTGTATCAGCGGATACGGCGGGTCAGGTACCGTCTTTTTCAGCGGCTGCAATATGAAATGTGTTTTCTGTCAGAATCACGAAATTAGCAGCGGCTGTTTCGGAAAAGAAATCAGCACAGAAAGACTCAGGGAAATTTACGACGAGCTTATTTATGAAGGTGTACATAACATAAATCTTGTCACACCCACTCATTATGCTGACAGAATTCTTGAAACGCTTGACACGCCGTTATCAGTCCCCGTTGTTTATAATTCGGGTGGGTATGACAGCGTTGAAACACTGAAGAAATTTGACGAAAAAATTCAGATATACCTTCCCGACATGAAATATATGAGTTCTGAGTGTGCAAAGAAATATTCCAAAGCTGCTGACTATCCCGAAGTGGCAAAAAATGCAATAAAGGAAATGTTCAGACAGGTAGGCGAAGCACGTTTTGATGACGAGGGCATCATGCAGCAGGGAGTCATTATCAGACATCTGATGCTTCCCGGTGAGCTTGAGAATACTCTTGACGTAATTGACTGGGTTGCAGATGAATTCAACAACAAGGTTGTTTTCAGTCTGATGAGTCAGTTCACACCCACTGAGCATTGCTGCTACCCCAATCTTCAGAATCCTGTTTCGACTGATGAATACACAAAAGCTGTGGACTATATGTATCTTGTGGGACTTGAAAACGGATATGTGCAGGATTTCACTTCTGCAGACAAAAATTTTACTCCCCCGTTTGACCTGAGCGGAGTATGAGGTGACAAAATGAAAAACAAACTTATAATCTTTGACTGCTTCGGTGTTATTTTTGATGAAATTGCACCCGTGTTTTTTGAAAGATATCTTCCTTCTGACAAGGCTGCAGATGTAAAGGAAAAGATTTTCGTCCCTGCCGATTTAGGACAGATAGAATACGATGAAATCTTCAACCTGATTTCAAAGGAGCTTGATATGAAGAAAGAGGATATCATAGCAGAATGGAACAGCCTTATAAGACTCCGTGAAGAAATGCTTCCCGTAATTAAAAAAGCTTCGGAAATCGCTGACGTTGCACTTCTGTCAAATGCACCGCTGGGATTTGTTGAAAAGATATTTGCAGAAAACAACCTTGAGCCTCTTTTTGACAGGATGTTCATTTCCTGCAACCTGAAAATGGCAAAGCCTGACAAGGCAATATACCTTCACTGCGTTTCTGCATTCGGAAAAGATTATGATGAAATATACATGATTGATGACAATATAAAAAATCTTGAGCATCTGCCTGAAATCGGAATAACTCCCATTCACTTCACAGACATCAGCTGTCTTGACAGCCTGATAAACACATAAGAAAAAGACTGTAAGGAATTTTCATTCTTTACAGTCTTTATTATTTTATTTATTCTGCCATTCCTTATAATCCTTGACTTCGTCATACATCATCTTGTAGCTTTCAAGACGGCTGTCGGGGATTCTGCCTTCCTTCGCCGCAGCGCAGACGGCACAGCCTTTTTCACCGATATGAGCACATGAAACAAATTTGCACTGTCCTATGTATTCCTCAAATTCAGGAAAACAGAAGGGCAGATTTTCTTTTATTATGATTTCACTGTTTTCAAAATCAAGGGAAGAAAATCCGGGAGTGTCTGCAATATATCCGCCGAATAATTCATAAAGCTCCACTGTACGTGTTGTGTGGCGTCCTCTTCCGAGCTTGTCACTTATATGCGATGTAGCAAGCTCAAGCTCAGGTGCAATACAGTTAAGAAGTGATGACTTTCCTACACCTGTATTTCCCGTAAGGGCGCATACACTGTTATTGAAAACATTTCTGATTTCTTCGGCACCCTCACCTGTCTTCGATGAAAATGCAAAAGATTCTATTCCTGCTTTTCTGTAAATATCAACATACTGATCTGCATTCTCAAGGTCTGCCTTTGAAAATACGACAACAGGCTCAATATCCTTATTTACAGCCATGGCAGTAAGCTTGTCAAGAATCAGCAGGCTCGGCACAGGCTCAACAACCGAAGAAACGATAACAAGCTTGTCAAGATTTGCAACGGGAGGACGGATAAGGTAATTCTTTCTGTCGCAGATTTCTACAACCGTACCTTTTTCACCGTCATGCTCTATAACGACTTTATCACCTACAAGAGGTGACACCTTCTGTTTTCTGAAGACACCTCTTGCACGGCATTCAATTATTTTTCCGTCATCACAGCGGACATAATAGAAACCCGCTGTTGACTTCATTATAAGTCCTTTTTCTGTCTGCATAATCATTCAGCCGCAGGACCTGTACTTACATAAACTCTGATTGCAGCAGAAGCAAGCTCATCAGAAGTGAATGATGATTTGTCAGCTGAAACTGAAATAACCTGACCTGAAGGAACAGTATCTGAAGATTTTTCAATCTTTTCGATATTGTCAAAGCCGATATTGATAAGCTCTCTGAAATAATCTGTATATTCCTTTCCTGTGTATGAGGGAATTGAATATGTGGGAACAGTTGTAGTTGCAGGAGCTGTTGTTGTTTCTGTTGCAGGTGCAGTTGTTGTCTCGGGTACATATTCATACTGAGTAACAGACTTGTTTGTAACAACGGGTGTTGACTCTGTAAAGTCAACGTCACCTGAACAGATAACCTGCTTGCCGATATAAATCTTGAAGGTTGTCTGCTCTGAGCCGCCGATTGTTACGCTGTGTGTTGCACCATCAAGCTTTACGTTGCTGTATGTCTTGTAAAGTGAAGAACCTACATAAACATATACTGACTCGTAAACATTGTTATAACTTCTGAGATCAGGAAGTGTGATTGTAACTGTTGTGGTCTTTTCTTTTGTAGTACCTACCACAAGAGTGATTTCAGTCTGACTTGCAATAACTGTTGTATCAGCTGCAATTGACTGTTCAATAACAAGACCTGCATTTTCGGTTGAAGAATCCTTATACTGAATCTTTACTGAGAAACCGAGATCTTCAAGCTCTTTCTTTGCAATATCCTGTTTTTTGCTCAGAACACTGGGAACAGCAACCTTACCGCTGCCGTCTATTGCATAGTAAACAGTAACACTGGAGCCGTATGCAACACTCTCACCTGAAGCAGGATCCATTCTGATAACTGTACTCTCGGGAAGTGTATCATCAACAACGCCTTCAGTTTTGACCTTGAAGCCCATCTTCTGAAGAATGCTGCGTGCTTCCTGAAGCTTGACACCTTCTTCAAATGTGGGAATTGTCATTGATTCACTGGTGTATGCAATATTAAGCTTGATAATAGTTGAGCTTGTACTTGTG
>JAFYUD010000090.1 GCA_017549665.1 Clostridia bacterium
CATTCACTGACATCTTTTCCTCGTTCTTCACGAGAATTACTGCTGTACTTGAAAGTACATACTCAAATTAATCTTCAAGGGTTTTTTCTTGAATCGTTGTTTAATTTTCAAGGTGCGTTGCACTCGTTTCGTGAGTGCTTGACTAATATATCACAATGATTTTGAAATGTCAACACTTTTTTTGGATTTTTTTCGTATTTTTTTCATGTTTCACGCAATGCACATTTCCGTATAATCTCAACGATAAAACTTGTTTAAGTTGCACAAAACGGATTTTTCTATAAATATTTAATGTATATTATATACTATTTTCATATATTCTATTATTTCTATTAGTTTAAATCTTACATCATATTGTGGATTTGATTTTATTAATTGAGAATTTTTTCTGTTAAAATATTCATCAAGTTCCCTTTCATCCGGCGTTGCTGCAGGAAGGCACAATGGCGGAAACATTACACACCACCAATTATGTCCTTTACCCTCACCGAGAATAACCTTAACCGCAAGATAATTTCCGGCAGGCAAGGTATAATCACCGTAAGTTCTTGTTGTAAAATATTCCTTGGAAAGATATATATCCGATGTGTAATCAAAGCCGTTTTCTATTAATATACCATTTACAATATTAATCATCATATTCTTTTCTTTTTCAAATATGTCTTTTACGTTTTCAATATCTGTTTTTCCTGAAAAAATCTCGTTGCCGCTGTTAAGAAGAGCATCCCTGACCTTTAATTTTATGCTCTGATCTTCTTCGCTGTCAGAATCTGCCAGAATATGAAGACGCAATACGTCATTTCTTATTTCATTGCATTGTTTACCGAAGCCGAAGAAAGAAATCAATACAGATATTATAAGTGCAGATGCGACAGCGATTTCAGCTGATTTTCTTTTCATAAAATAAACCGTCCTTTTTATGTTGTGATAACATTCTTGGACGGTTTAAAAAGTTTTATTCATTTATTTCAGGAGTAAGTCCGCCGATTTCATCTCTTGCTTTGAAAACATAGCCATTCTGACTGAGGATATCCATATGAGTCAGTGCTTCGCCTGTTCCGAGTGCAACACACTCCAACGGATCTTTTGCAACGTACGTTTTTACTCCCGTCTTTTTTTCTATCATTTTATCGATGCCTTTCAGCAATGAACCTCCGCCTGTAAGTCGTATTCCGGACTCAAAAATATCTGCAGAAAGTTCGGGAGGAGTTAATTCGAGAACAGAACGGACCGCTTCTCCGATTGTTTCAAGATGAGGACGCATAGCAAGATATGCTTCGGTTGAACTGACTTCGATGCTGACCGGAAGATTTGTTATAAAATGTTTTCCTTTAACAGTAAGACCAAGCTCAACATCTCGTAAATATGAACATCCTATCTGTTTTTTTATAAACTCAGCCGTTCTTTCGCCGATAATAACATCACGTTCACGTCTTATCTGACGCATTATTGCTTCATCGAAAGCATTTCCTGCAATTTTTATTGATTTTGATACCGAGATACAACCCATTGTTATAACCGCTATGTCCGTTGTACCTCCACCGATGTCAACAACCATAGCACCAACAGGTCTGTTACTTTTGAGACCGGCACCAAGTGCAGCGGCAAGTGGTTCTTCAATCAAGCAAGCTTTTGCCGCACCCGCAGCAGTTATCAGATCAAGAATAGTTCTCTTTTCAAGACTTGTTGCCATAGAAGGCACACAGACAACAACATTGGGTTTGAAAACCATATTTTTACATATTTTAGAAAGAAAGTAACGAAGTATATGCTTTGTGGCAGTAAAATCGGACACAACACCGTGTTCCATAGGTCTGACAACTCTTATGGAGTCAGGATTTTTGCCAACCATATCCCATGCACGTTTGCCGACAGCAATAAGCTTTCCGCTTTCTTTTTCATATGCGGCAGCACAAGGTTCAGAAAGAACAATACCTTTGTTTTCAACATAAAAAACAATGGATGTTGTTCCAAGGTCAATGCCGATATTTGCTCCAAGCATAATTTCACTTCCTTTCCTTTTTGTTTGATTTTTTCTTCTTTGGTTTAGTTAATGCACAGGCAACACAGTATACTTCTTTCGCATCATAAAGCCACAGCATTTTAGCGCATTCATTCAATGTTTCACCGGTTGTTGAAACATCATCACAAATTAATATTGTTTTATCTCTTACACACTCAGGGTCGGAAACATCAAAAACACCGGCAAGATTACCTCGCCTTTTATAATACGGCAATCCGTGTTGCTTTTGGGTTTCATACAATTTTATAAACAGACCGGATTTATACTCTATACCACATAAATCCGAAACACCTTTCGCAAGCAATGAACACTGACTGTAGCCTCTCTCCCTGATACTTTTATCTGAAATCGGAACTTCTGTTACAATATCAAAATTCACACAGGGCAGTCTTTTTCTTATGGTATCAGCCATCTCAACACAGTATGCTTCTGCATTATCCGGACTTCGTCTGAATTTAAAAGCGTGGATTCCTTTTCTGACATTTCCATCAAAATAAAACGGAGCTATCAAAGAAGTATAATACGTTTCGGCACCCTTGCAGGAACAAATCTTCTTTTCTCTTCCGCATTTATTACATATATCGCCGTTTATTCTGGGTAAATTATTTTCACATTCAAAACACATCAGCCTGTTGCTTGCGATAACACATCCGCAATAAGCACACCTTTTGGGAAGAATCGAATGAATAAAAGTTTTCAGTTCAGCAATCATCCGTCTTCACCAAGCATTATGAAATTTTTAAGAGCTGAATATCGTTTTGCCTTACTGTCGTTAAGAGTCATACGTTCCACGGTATTTTTTGAACCGACAAGAATCATAAGCTTTTTTGCACGGGTAACGGCTGTATAAAGAAGATTGCGGTATGCAAGCTGTTCAACAACTCCGGCAACCGGCATAACAACAGCATCAAACTCATTACCCTGGCTCTTGTGAACCGTAACGGCATATGCATGTTCAAGCTCATTTCCGCTTTCGAAAGGATATTCTGCCATTTTATCATCAAAGCGCACATAAAGCAAATGTGCGGATTCATCGATTTTATCAAGCAAACCTATATCTCCGTTGAAAACACCGAGACCGTCTTTTTCTTTACTTGTCCAAGGTATATTATAATTGTTTTTTGTCTGCATCAGTTTATCCCCCTCACGGAAGACACGCTGACCGAACATCCGCTCACGTTTATGTTTGGCAGGAGGATTGATTGCACCCTGAAGAAGTTTATTCAGATTAACTGTTCCTGCTTCGCCTTTTCTGGACGGACAAAGAACCTGAATATTGTCAAGCGGTGAATATCCGTATGCCTTAGGAAGCCTTTCCGCACAAAGTTCGGTAACTGTTTTTGCAGCAGCAAAAGGAGCATTGCGCTCCATAAAAAAGAAATCTTTATCAGTTTTTGAAAGCTCAGGAATTTCACCTTTAACGATTTTATGCGCATTGGTGACAATCAGACTTTCCATTGCCTGACGGAAAACTTCTTTCAGTTCAACAACGGGAAGAACCTTGGAATTTATCATATCATGCAGAACATTTCCCGCTCCGACAGGCGGAAGCTGATCGTGGTCACCGACCATAACAAGTCTGCAGCCAATCGGCAAAGCATCAAGAAGACTTGCAAACAAAACAATATCAACCATCGAAAGTTCATCGATTATAACAGCACCGACATTCAGAGGATTGCGTTTGTTGCGCTGAAAAACGGGTCTGTCGCTGTTGTCCCACTCAACCTCAAGAAGTCTGTGAATCGTCTGAGCATCCCTGCCGGTAAGCTCGCTCATTCTTTTTGCAGCTCTTCCGGTCGGAGCTGCCAATGCAACCTCAAGACCCTGGGATTCAAAAACCTTCAGAATACCGCGCAGGGTTGTTGTTTTACCCGTACCCGGTCCTCCGGTCAAAATGAGTATACCTTTTTCAACAGCAAGCTTTATTGCAAGACGCTGCTGTTCATTATACAAAACGCCACTGATAAGTTCGGCATTATCAATTTGCTCATTGATATCACAAAGGCACTTCGGAGCAAACCTTTTCATAAACAAAACCGTTTTGGCTGCACGCTGTTCTGCATCGTAAATATCCGGAAGAAAAACAAACTCTCTGCCGTTGATATTATCACTCACAATATGCATCTGACTGATTAATTTATCAAGCTGTATTTCAACTGTATCGGCATCGCAACCGAGAAGCGAACAGCAAGGCGGAATCACCTTATCCCTCGGAAGGCAGGTGTGACCGTTATATAAATTATGACGTACAACATAAAGAATTCCCGCAGAAACACGGTATTCATCCGCAGGCTTTACCGGAAGTCTGTCTGCGATATCGCAGGCTTTTTCAAATGTGATCCCTATTCTTTCGGAACATAGAAGATACGGATTTCTTTCAACGGTTGAAACTGAGTTTTTTCCGAATACTTTGAAAACTCTCAGGCATTCTGCTGTTGTCATTCCGTATTTTTCAAGAACGATAAGCGCTTCTCTTTCTGTCGCACGTTTTTTGAATTCTGTTGAAATTTCTTTTGCTCTTTCACGTGAAATTCCTTTTATTTCAGCAAGTCTCATCGGAGTATTCTCAATAACAGAAAAAGTATCTTCTCCGAAACGTTCAACAATCTTTTGTGCAGTTTTCTCTTTAACACCTTTGATAATACCTGATGAAAGATAAGAAAGCATATCCGAAGCTGTTTCAGGCATCTCTCTTTTGCATCCCACAATTCTGAACTGCTTTCCGAAAGTGGGGTGAACAGACCAGTTGCCGCTGAATGTAACTTTTTCTCCGCAATACAGCTCACCGACATTGCCGGTTGCAGTAAAAAGCTCACCGTTGCTCGAAAATTCGAGAACAGTGTAGCCGTTTTCGTTATTTCGGAATGTTACATATTCAACCGTTCCGGTTATAGTTACAAAATCTTCCATATCAACCAATAATCAAAAAAATTGAGCGTATGCCGAGAGAATCTGTAAGCCGAGTTCTGTCATTCAAGGCAATCATCTGTCTACGCCTTACGTTGCCGCAAGACTTTAGCCACCCTTCGGAGTATCGTCGAGCAGACGCCGGAGCAAAGCTCCTCCCCCGGTCGGTGTTGCTTCGGATAGGGTTTGCAGGGCCGTACAGTTCCCCGTACGCCGGTGAGCTCTTACCTCGCCTTTCCACCCTTACCCGTAAAAACGGGCGGTATATCTCTGTTGCACTTTCCCTAAGGTCACCCTCGGCGGCCGTTAGCCGTTATCCCGCTCTGTGAAGCTCGGACTTTCCTCACGCAGCAAAAGCTGCCCGCGACTGCCCAACTCACTCAGCACACGCTCCGTATTATTTTAAATCACCTTTCTGAAAAAGTCAAACAATTTAACAGATATTATAAAAATATTTACATTTTGGCTATTGTATAAGTTCATTTTTTGCGATAGAATGTAAAAAAACAATCCGAAAGGTGATTTAATGGAAGATATATATATTTCAAAACGAAGACAAAGTGTCACTGAATATGATTTAAAAAACTTTGAGATGCCTCCCCCGCCGCCGCAGAAACCGACACCGCCACCAAAGAAAAAGAAAAAAAGAGGACCTATTAAAACAATCGCAATTGTTCTTGCCGCTGTAATCCTCTTTTCAACTGTATTTATTTTTGTTTTTGCCGCCGCATCAGGATACACAAGAGAAGACCTTGAAAAAAACAGATACATCGGTGCATTCGATGTCAAAAGCAGTCCGTTTGTATCAAACATACTTCTGATGGGTGTTGATGAAGATGTTGAATCAGCTTCACGCTCTGACTCAATGATTCTCGTATCACTTGATTATAAACATATGAAAATCAAGCTCACCTCGTTTCTTCGCGACAGCTGGGTTGACATTCCTTCCAAAGGCAAAAAAGCAAAACTCAATGCAGCCTGTTCATACGGAGGTCCTCAGCTTGTTCTTGATACCATCGAGTATAACTTCGGCGTAGATATTGATCACTATGTTATGGTTGATTTCAATATGTTCACAAACATTATCGATTCTCTCGGCGGTGTTGATGTTGAAGTAACAAAGAAAGAAGCCAAATTCATCAACAGAACAACAAGACACACGGTTGACTACGGTGAAAGCGTTCATCTTAACGGCGACGAAGCTCTTGTTTACTGCAGAATCCGTAAACTCGACTCCGATTATATGAGAACATACCGTCAGAGAAAAGTAATAACAGCTCTTATCGGACAAGCTAAATCTGCCGGAATCGGAAAGATTCTTTCTACAATGATGGATGTATTCCCGATGATTAAAACAGATATGTCTGCCGCAGAGATAACAGCTCTTGCATACAAAGGCGGTTTCGGAGTGCTTGCATTTGATATCGAGCAAAACCGTGTACCTACAGATGACCATATGTACCCCGACACTATCAACGGTCAATGGGTTGAAGTTGTTGACATCGACGCAACAAAAGATTATCTTCAGGAATATATCTACACAAACAATATAAAAATCGAGGAAGAATAATGAACATTACATTCAGAAAATTCAACCAAAACGATAAAGACCTCTTTTTCTCAATGGTCAAAAAATTCTACGCCCCTCCCGCTGTGCTTCATTTTCCGTCGGACGATGTAATGATGTCAAGTTTCTGGGCATCTCTTGAAATTTCCGAACTTGTAAAAGGTTATGTGTTTGAATATGACGGCTCCCCTGCCGGCTACGCAATTGTATCAATGAAATTTGAAACGGAAGTCGGCGGAATGGCAGCATGGATTGAAGAGCTTTTTGTTGAAGAGAAATTCAGAAGCAAGGGCATCGGACGAAGCTTTTTTAAGTTTCTTGCGGATGATTTGAAAGGCAAGATAAAAAGAATACGCCTTGAAGTCGGCGATGACAACGAAGGCGCAAAAAGACTTTATAAAAATATAGGTTTTGAATTTCTCGATTATAAACAAATGGTTATCGACAAAGATTTTTAGATAAAAATGAAATAACCCTTGACCGGTGTTTCTTTACACAACCTGTCAAGGGTTATTTCACTGAATTCTTGTTATCTAGCATCTTTGGTTAACCTCTCTTTCTTAATATCGTCCGGAATAATCTTTTTATTCAAATTGCTCTTTTGCGTTTGATTTTTTGTCGCTTGAACATTTATGAATCTTTCAGTTTATTCCGTTGGAGAAGACTTTCGGCTTGATTGTTATAATTTGAATTTTCAAGCTTCGGTTCTTCAGGTTTTTACCTGTTCATCGGTATCACCCTTTCCTTGACTATAATATAGCATAGAATTTCACCGTTTTCAAGACGGAATATTGTACAAAGTTGTTGCTTCAGCATTGTTAACAACAGAGAATTTTGGTTATAATGCACATAAATTCACAAAAATATATTGACTTTTATTTACTTGTTATGTTATCATATAAATGTTGGGCGGTCAGAAACCGCCCTTTTTTATTTCTATTCGCCATGTAATCATATACCGCCGTCAGCTCGTCCTCAAATGTTTTAAGCTCATATTTGCTCGATGCATTGCGGAGCAGTCTGCCCGCAATGTTGTGAATATCCCTGCCGTCAAGATGAATGTTGTTTCTCGCCGAGCTGTACTGCATATCATCAAGTGCGGATATAATGTTCTTCAGGTTGCGGTTCTCCCTCATAACCTCCGCATAGTGCGCCTGAATCGGGTCGGATTGTTTGCGGGAATAAATCGAGTGAAAAGCTGCTACCGATGAAATCTGTGGAAGTGTGCCGTTTTCAAAATATGCTTTAATATCATTGAGAATCTTTTCACTTTTTGTTCCTATCGGATATTCAATACTTCCTGCATTGTCGCCGTTTTCTTTTGAAAAATCAACAGTAATTTCGCCGTTGTTTTTGTTAAAAAATTCTCTAAGAACAGGAATCTGTTGCTTGTTCGGTGCTTTTGAAATATCAATTCCGCCTATCTGCATTCTGATATTTCCCATATTCATAAACTGAATAAGACCGTCAGAACGGTTCCCGTTATCCGGAAGGAAATCAAGAACCTCTCTGATTTCTCTGTGATCAAGCACTCTGTAACCTTGTCCGTCGCTGAAATCAAGAAGATTGCCGTTTGTGAGCATATATCCTGCATTGTCAAACTTGTTGGTAATTCCGAATTTCTGTGCAGCTCTGACAACATAATCCGTCACTTCATTATGGCTGAATTTTTTCACCTTATCAGTAAGCTCCGCAGTAACCCTTTCTTTCTGCGCCTTATCAAGCTTATATATCTCAAGGTCATAGTCGTGAAGCTGTTCACTGATATTATAAAATCTTTCTTCGAGAGCTGACAGTCCCGCTGATTTCGCCCACTCCTTTTGTTTTTGTCTTACCTGCTTGACAGCTTCAAAACCTCCGAAACGAGAACCGTCCTTTCTGATTGTTCTCACTTCATCGTCAAATGCTTTATATTCTGCCGATGATTTCATTTCATCAATCTGTGACCTTATTTCACGGTATTCTTCTGCAAGTTCAGAACGTTCTGATTTAAGCTTGTCTATATATTCCGTATCGCTCACACTCAAATTCTGCTTGACACTTTTGATAGTTTTGGATATACTATTAATGGAGTCTGGAGAAACAAGAAAACTTCCTGAACTTTTTGTTGTAGGAACTTGTGTAACAGCTCCATTTTTTTGTATATATGCACTTGCAACCCATATTTTTTTATACTTATTTTCTGGAACAGCTTCAACAACATAAAAAGTTCCGTTGACCTTCTTTTTCATTCTGATTAATTTTGCAGGTGTATTGTCGCTGTTTCTGAACTCTTTACTTAAATCAAAATCTCCGTCTTCAAACGTTATTATTTCAATATCGTCATAATTATCGATTATAAAATTCAATCTTGCGAAATCGTTAATGTTTGACATACTATTGTCTTGTTCTCCGTTTTTACCGTGCCTCTTATTAATGTGATTTACTGCACTTTTATTTATCGCATTGCTATACCCTGAAAAATCAACATCTAAAAGTTCGTTTAAATCTTTCGCTTGTTTTGGACTTACTTTTGATAACGAGAATCTATCAAATTCCTCGTTGGGATTGTTATAATATTTTTGTACGAATGATAAAAGTCCTTCGTCTACCGCTTCCAAATAGCCGTCAATCGTATTCTGCATACTTGAGTCATATGACTCTTTTTTGCTGAATTTAATACCGCTTGATTTATCCGTTGTCATTTTGACAGCGTTATTTTTTTGCCCTTTTGCCTGCTCCGCCTTGAAATTCTCTCCTGCTCTCTTATATCCCTCAAGCAGCATATTGCGGATTGTGTCGAGCTTCTCGGCATCGTCCATAAGGGCCTTGATTTCGGGGTTGCTGTATCTGACCGAAAGCATCTTCACCGCATCTCGGATTTTGTTGACAAGCTCGCCGATATGGTTCGCAAGTCTCTTTGCAAGTGTCTGATTCTTCGCCGTCAGATCTTTGATAAAATCTTCGTTTGAGAACACATCAAACATACTGTCCGCAACAAGCTCCGATATCTGCTCGTCCCTTGTCGCATATCCCTGCTTTGCGTATTTTTCAAGAGCCTCGTCAATATCAACGCCCTTTCCCTTAAGCGCATCAACAACATAGTCCCGAAGGTCAGCCGCATCCTTTGCCGAATAATTCTCAACAAAGTGATAGGTTTCGTGTGCCGCCGAGCGGAGCATAACCCCGCCGTCCGCATTGCGGTAAACAACGATTCTGTTTGTGCCGGTGAGATATTTTGCGTTAATCTCCGAGCTTTCGTCAAGGATAATGAATTCAGTTCATAATTTCTAAGGAAAAAGTATTTTCTCATTGACAAATCAAATTTAATATTATATAATATCTTTCCGATATGTATTTAAAATCAAATATTTCGGGGTGTAGCGCAGTTGGTAGCGCGCTTGGTTCGGGACCAAGAGGCCGTGGGTTCAAATCCCGCCACTCCGACCATATTGAGTATTCATAAGGGATTTACCTATGAATACTTAATTTTTTTGCTTGAAAAAAGTTTTTGGTTTGGTCGCAGACTGTTAAGGTTTGCGACCTTTTCTATTTTTTTGCCGTTATGCTTTCAGGTAATGCTCTCGGTATATAGCTGACCTGAACTCCCTGCCTTGTATCGCTTTTGTAGAGGTCCTCTTCCTTGGTCGGCAGTTCAATATAACCCACAAACCTGTAGTGAATTACAACCCGCTGTGTTTTGTTATTGCCTTTACCCTGTGTCTCATAAACATCAATGTGGGTCAATGAGTTCTCTCACAAGCGGTGCAGATAATGCTTCCATTTCAATCACTTTACGCACAGATTTTTCTTATGATTAATAACATTATTTCTTGTGAATTTAATATCGATACCGCCTGTGTTGAAATCAAACCCTCCGACGGTTCTATGGTGTCAATCGACTGCATTGCAGTAGAAAACGAATATGCAAACAATATGTACGAAACATCAGAACTTGATTTTCTCATCTATAATGAACCAATGAGCCATGTCAGATTACTACTCAGTGGTAAGATGGAAGAATATCTGCGAAACAACACAGATTATACCCCGTTGTCAGATATGAGATAAAATTTCAGCTGATAACGTCATTTGATATGGCGTTGTCAGCTATCTTTTTGCCATTATTAAATTTTTTGAAATTTAGTATTGACTCTCACCTTAACTTCAGGTTTATACTATGCACATAAGGTACATTAGATTACAAGACCGGAACAAAGCAGAATTAAACACAATCAGAGCTGCCAAGAGAAAAGAAAAAGTCACTGCAAAGTTGCAACTCCACAGTGACCAAGGCTTTCAATACACATCTCATCAGTATTTTAAGCTAACAAAATCATACGGCATAACGCCCTCAATGTCAAGACATGGAAATCCGTATGATAATGCTATGACTGAAAATTTCTTTCCAATTCTAAAAACAGAATGTATCTATCGAACAAAGTTGCGAACTTATGAGGAGACCCGCATTCTAATAAGTGAATACATTCACTTTTACAACAACGAACGCATCCAATAAAAAACAAAACTGACTCCGTTAGAAAAACGAAATCAGTTTGTTGCTTAAAATTTAATATTTAACACCATAGGGTGTGTTTTTTGTACTGTCCGCACAATTTGGGGCAGTTCAAAAGATCGGGTGCTGTTTGAGTGTTTAGCTGTTGTAGTGGATTGTTGCGTTGGTTAAATATTCATTGCTTTCACCTATGGTTATTTTGCCCCATTCTTCTTTTGTGCCTGTGTAATAAACATCTGTAAGATTTGAGCAACCACTAAACGCAAATTTACCTATGTTTGTTACGCTATTAGAAATTGTTATGCTCGTGAGGTTGTCACAATCGCTAAACGCACCATTACCTATATTTCTTACACTATCTGGGATAGTTATACTTTTGAGACTACCGCAATTCCAAAACGCAGAATTCCCTATACTTGTTACGCTATTAGGGATTGTTACGCTTGTGAGCCTGTAGCACCAATAGAATGCGCAATCACCGATACTTGTTACACTGTCGGGAATTATTATGTTTGTAAGACTACAATTACTGAACGCATTATCACCTATGATTATTACGCTGTTGGGAATCTTGTAGATTGTTCTTGCATTTCCGTTAGGGTACTGTATTAATTCTGTTTTATCTTTATTAAATAACACCCCATATTCATCATTTGAATATGTACTATTTGCCGAATCTACAGTAATGTTTGTAAGACTGTTGCAGTCCCCAAACGCAGAATTGCCTATACTTGTTACACCGCCAGGGATTGCTACGCTTATGAGACTGCTGCAATTTCGGAACGCACCATCACCGATACTTCTTACACTATCTGGGATTGTTATACTTTTGAGGTTGTCGCAATCCCAAAACGCACTATCACCTATGCTTGTAATATTGTCGGGGATTGTTATGCTTGTAAGATTGCCACAACCACTAAATGCAGAATTTCCTATACTTGTTACGCTGTTAGGGATTGTTATGCTTGTAAGATTGCCGCAACCACTGAACGCATAATCACCTATACTTGCTACGCTGTCAGGGATTATTACGCTTGTGAGGCTGGAACAATCGTTGAACACCCAATTACCTATGCATGTTAAAGTGTTGGGGATTTTTACGCTTGTGAGATTATTGCAGTCAGAAAACGCTCCTGTACCTATACTCGTTACACTGTCGGGAATTGTTATATTTGTGAGATTGTAGCAATTAGTGAACGAATAATTACCTATTTTTGTTACGCTATCAGAAATTTTTACACTTGTAAGGTTGGAGCAAAACTCAAACTCATTATCGGCTATATTTGTTATTCCGTTTTTTACAATTACACTTTTGATTTGCACACGCCAATCACTCCAAGGTCTCTTTGAAATATCCATTTCACCCGTGCCGCGGATGACGAGGGTGCCTGTTTCTTCGTAGAAGTCATAGAAGGCGTTGTCACCGCAGGAGCCTGTTTCGGTGAGTGTGCCGTATTTGCTTGTGTCGTCCTCGGGGTCATCGGTCGGTGTGTCGGGTTCGCCTGTTGCGGTCAATGTGATATTAAGCACACGGTTTATGGCATTTTCGGGTTGTGTTAATGTTTGAGTAACGGACTGATAGCCGTCTTTTGAAACGGTAATTTCATATGTTCCGATACCTAATGTAAAGCTTAAGCCGCTGTTTGCCGTTACATTGTATTCTTCGTGTCCCGTACCTTTGTTCAAAACAGAAACATAAACATTTTGCAAAGCGTTTCCTTGTGTGTCGGTCACATTGCAAATAATCCAATAATTGTCTTCCATATAAATTGGACTTTGCAAAATATAATCTACATCTTTTTCTATTGTAAAAGTTATCTGGGCTTTTTGCATTCCGTTTGTAAATTCAGCAATGTATTTACCTACAGGCAATGTTGCTTTAATTTTGCCATATTCATTTGTGGTGTAGGTATAAATATTTTTATCTGCCTTGTCCTTTTCGGATTCAAGATAAATCGAAACATTAACACCCTCTATCGGTGTATCGGTTAACCGATTTTTCACCCATGCAGAGAATGTGCCTTGGTTGTTTATTTCTGTTGACAAGTTAAATATAGGATTATTTCCGCTTAAAACTATTTCAGCAGGAGTGGTGTATTCTGAACTATCTACGAGTCCTATCCAGTATCCAACTTGTTCCCAAAAGCCTAATTGTTCTATTTCTTCAGATGATAGATATGGGTCATATTCTCCGTGCTTTTCTTTTGCTCTTTTCACAGCTTCTTTAGCAGATTTTCCATTTGACAACTCATCAAAAACGGTAGGGAGCATTTTTTGCATATATTTAATAACTACACTGTTTTTATAAGTAATAACTGCTTCTGCCCCTTTTGCCTCCAAAATATCTCTTATCAGGACATCATCATCACCACCATGGCAAGTTCCCAAATAAATTAACGAATCATCGAAATCGTTTGACTTATAATAATAATCAAAAAATCTTTCTGTAATAACATAATATCCTCCATTTTCAATGATTCTTAAATAGTCAATATCGGTCTTGTAATCGTCTTGGCTTTTTCTGTTAGTAACTCTTTCTGAAAGTGAAATAATGTAACCTACAGCTCCTTTAGGATAATCGTTCCAATTTCCACCATGACTTTCTAAAATAACCACATCATATTCATCTAATGTTTTCATAGTTTCAACCGTTACAGCTTCGTTGTCCAAATTAGTTGAAAATTCGTACCTGTTGCTATATGAATTTATAATGCTGTTTGCAGCTTCGTCCGTTGCTATTGAATCGTTAAATTCTGGAGCATTACGACCTGGTTGAATAGTAATAATTTTTGATTTCACAGAAGATGTATTTCTAACTGCTTGTGTGTTTAAATTCCGTAGGGACATTGTAGATGTTTGCGTTTCTTCAACCAAATCATTAATTGGAACCCCCACAGGAATCCCAAAATCAAACATTACCATAATATTAAAACCTGTATACTGGTAATTGCTAATATCATTTCTTTTATCGAGGTAAGAAGTTATTTCATTATAGCAATTTTGAGCTTTTTCTATAGCATCACTATCTTTATTGTTATATTCTTCTACACTAATTGCATATTTTTCTTTTATTTTTGAAATATCTGCATAAAATTCATTTATTATTTTTTCTTCTTCATCTGTTTTGGACTTAGCAAAAACGAAAGTGTTATTATTACTCTTTACACCATTATATTTCACATAATAATCTACAATTTTTCTTTCATTTGAAAACATAGAAAATGTACCCGAATAAACTTTATTTTCTAATTCGTTTTCACAATAATTTAAATTTCCAATATATTCATCATCAATATATAATTCAAGTTTCCCGTTCTCAACTATTTTGTCAGATGATATATCTATATAGAAAGTTACGTCTGTTTTTTCTCCCGCATAACAACCATTAGGTTCAGCACGTAAATAACCGAGTTCAATTATATCTTCATCATCATACCCCACCACAACAACGTTTTGTGCAGGATATTTGCCACCAAATCTGATATCTGTTGTCTGGCTTATATACTGCAGATTTTCAGGCAAATTATGTTCTGTTGCGGTGTAACCGCCATTAAACAGTCTTACAAACCAAAGGATTATTTTCTCAAAAAAGTTCATCAAACCAAACTTTTTCGCATTGAGTGTTGCCTTGTACGAAAAGCTGAAGCTTTCTCCCGGCTGCAGGTTTTCAACCTCTTTATAGGTTACACTGTCTCTTCCTGCAGGTGCAAGTGTGTCAAAACCTGCCTGCGCAACTATGCTGTTTACAGTTTCATCGCTTGCGTTTGTGACTTTTACTGTTATTTTTGCAATATCATATGTGTTGTAGCTTGATTTGTCGGTTGTAACCTCAACCGTTAAAGGCTCTGTGTCGTCTGTCTGTGCGGAAACATTTCCAAACACCGAACACGGCACGATTACCATTGCGCATACCAAAAGCATGCATAAGATTTTTTTGATTTTACTCATTTTTTCTTCCTCCTTGTATTTTATATTCTTTAATAAAAGATTAGCACTTCAGGTTCGATTTGTCAATGAATCGCATAATTTACTTGTTGTATCAATATTTTATATATCGCTTCACCATAAAGTTCAACCCCGTACACGATGTATGGGGTTGATTTTTTATGATGAACCAACGAGCTATGTCAGATTATCACTCAGTGGTAAGATAGAAAAATATTTGCGAAGTAACACAGATAATACTCCGTTATCAGATATGAGATAATATCTTTTGCTATGCTTTTTATCCTTTTTTATGTTTTGATGATATATCATTAATAATACAAAAGCTCAATAAAACACCGTTATATATCAACACTTTTATCATTTGAAAATTACACCAATTAAACTTTATTAACACTATAACAACTATAAAATAAGGAAACCGCTTCACAGTGCATTGCATCAATGAAGCGGTTTTGTTATTATAAATTATTGATCATGTCAAAATGCTCAGTATAAAGTCGCAAAACGTCGGTGTTTACTTTGAAGAATCCACCCTGAAGCGACATATGATCGCCTTGGTAAACAGGCATTATGTTCCATATACCTTTATTTATATTGTTTTCATCAAACGGTGTTGAAGGTGCGCTTGAGGGCGCCATAGCAGAATAAGTATTTACAAGACCGTCGTTTTCAAGCCATCTTTCATCAACAACGTATCCACCGTCTGTTGTGCCCGTAAGACGACCGAGTTCATTTGCATCGCCTTGGAACATATTCTCCATTAAACTCTTGTCTGCGCTGTATGTGCCGTCAGCATTTTTTATTGTTGCAGAACAAGGAATTGAAAAATAATATGTGTTTTCTTCGGTCACTATCTTGCTGTTAAGCTCAAGTGCGTGGTCGATAAACATATCGTAAGCGGCTGAATCTGTGTTTTCAGACATTGAATTTTCAAGTCCGTAAGCCGTTGTGCCGTTATGAGGTGCGGCGAGACTTGTGAGAGAATAAATCCACTCTGCTTTGCCGCCAGTAAAAAGCGGCGAAATATCATCGGAGGATGTTGCATCAATTTCTGCTTCGTTACCCTTTGCCATAAGAGTTGCAAAAACACGCATAGTTGCACCGCCAAAGGAATGGCCGAGCAGGTTTATTTTATTTTCTGAATCCCACTTTTCAAGCATTGCTTTTCCCGTGAAATCCTTGCCGAATCTCTCGTGACCGCAAAATTCACTGTGAGCTTTTCCGTAGTCAACAACTGTGCCCGTCAGCTGTGCATAAAGCTCACACGCTCTGTCCCATGCACTTGCAGTGCCCGAAACCGATGCACCGTAACATTCATAACCATTCTTTTCAATTTTGCTGAGTAGCTCGCCGCCGAACATTCCCCAATAGGGAAACAAATCATAATAGAAATCATATTCTCCCCAGCCCATGAGTCCGTGAACGAATACATACGGATAATTTGTGTTCCATTGTTCTTGGTCTGGTTTTTCTGTTTTACCCGGAAAAAATAAAGAAACGATAGTCATTATTATTGCCAAAGGTACCGAAATTATTTTTGCCATTTTATATTTTCCTTTTACATAATTACAGAATAAATCTGAACGCATAAATAACAACGTTTGTAATGTTGTTCAGGATAAATCTGATAAATGTAAAAACATAGGGAAATTCAAAAGTCCAGTCATCAAGTGTATCAAGAGTACCGATAAGAGATGAATCATAAGTGATTTCGGGATTTTTGAATGCCTTTGTTTCCATTTTCATTATACAAAGATTCTTGCAAGCTTCGCGAAGAGCGTTGCCGAAGCCTACTGGGTCTTTTGCATATGCAAGTTTTACCGCCGCTTTATGCTGAACAACCTGAAGCGACCACATACCCGTAAGAATTGTATCGTTTCCGTTATAAACAGCAAGTACGGGGCTCATATATCCGCCGCCTGTGAAGTTGGAAGAATAATCCGAAACAACAAAGCCTTCAAATCCCCATTCGTCACGGAGCAGGTCTTTGAGAAGTGCAGAGCTTGAACCGCACCACTTGGTACCGATTCTGTTATAAGCCGACATAATGCCCTTGGGTTGTGCTTTTTTGAGGGGAATTTCAAATGCTTTGAGATAAATCTCACGCATTGTCTGCTCATCGCACCAGGTAAAAATTCCGTTTCTGTGTGACTCCTGGTCATTGAGCGCATAGTGCTTGATTGTTGTTACAAGACTTTCTGAATTTGCGCCATTGATAATTTCTGCTGCCATAATACCCGAGATCATCGGATCTTCCGAGAAATATTCGAAGTTTCTGCCACCTCTTGGATTGCGATGAATATTTGCACCGGGTGCATACCAGGTATCCGTACCCATATCAGCAGCCTCTTTGCCTGCGCCCTTTCCCATTTCATAGGCAAGGTCAACATTCCAAGTGCAGCCGATTGCGGTTGCACAGGGATAAGCAGTGCCGCTTGCGGTGTAAACAAGACCGTTTCTGCCCTTAACGCTTGAAGGACCGTCGTTATCCATTGTGTGAGGGATGCCGAGACGCTCAATTCCGTGAGTTTCATAGCCACCGTTGATAACCAGCATTGTCATTTCATCAAGTGTAAGCTGGTCAAGGAACGCATCCCAAAGACTTTCATCCTCTGCAACATCCTGCAGAGTAATTGTTTCATCATATTTAACACCCATTTTCGGTGCTTCACCCTCGGTTACGGGGTCTGGGGTTTTATCAACATCAACAAGATAATCGTCTGCATTAAGCTCACGCAGTTCAGGATATGTGCCGTCAACGTCAGCTCTGGACATAATTTCATATCCGCTGTAAACATCTTCAAAGAGATTTTCAATTTCAGTACCTGTTACAGAATCATTTTTTATGATTTTGGTTTTGGCAACTTTATAATCATATGAAGCAATACGGTCTCTGACATCGTTTGCAACAATGATTTTGTATGTACCTTTTTCGAGTACCCAGGCTTCATTAACTTTGTAGTCATAAGACGCCATATCATCGGTTTTGAATGAAATTTTAAGGGTTTCGCTTTCACCCGGATTAAGCATTTTTGTTTTTGCAAAACCGCCAAGACATATTGCACTCTTTTCGATGCCGCCTTCGGTATAAGGTGCACTGTAATAAAGCTGAACAACCTCTTTTCCTGCCATATCACCTGTGTTTGTTACTTTGACTTTTACGGTTATGTTTTCAGAATCAAAATCCATTGAAATAACTTCTTTTTCAAAGTTTGTGTATGAAAGACCGTAGCCGAAAGGATACTGCACTTTATCCTTTGCAAATGTTTCAAAATAACGGTAACCAACGTAAATTCCCTCATAGTATTCAACGTAGTTTCCGCCACCGTCATATTCATAACTGCCGAAGCATTGGCTTGAGGGATGGTCTTCGATTTTGTATGAGATTGTATCGGTAAGTCTGCCTGAAGGATTGACTTTACCGTCGAGCATCTGCGGAACAGCGGTCATACCGAATTCACCCGGAATCCATATGATTGCGGCTGCTTTGATGCTTTCGTATTCATCAATCCAGCCCATTTCCATAACGTTGCCGATATTAAAAAGTACAACAACGTTTTCAAATGCATCTGTTACCTTTTCAACCATCGCCTTTTCGTCATCGGAAAGGCTGAGAGTTTCAACTGTATGGTCCGTGCCCTCTGCACTTGTTCTGCTGATAACAATTATCGCAGTATCCGAAAAATTCACAGCGTTTTCAAGAAGTTCGTTTGTGAGATACTTGGGGTCCATTTCTTCAAGAGTATTCTTTGCAAGAAGCACCTGAAGAAGATTGTTGATAACAGTATTGTCCGTTTTGGGGAGTTCGTTTGAAAGGCAATGCTTTTCATAAAGAGTACGGAGTTCTGCATTATATTCAATACCCTCTGTTTCAAAAGCTTCATAGAGCGTTACAGGGTCATCGGTTGTGATTGCGCCAGAACCCGCACCGCCGAAAAACGGACAAACCGAACCCGCACCGAAAATATTGACCTTTTTGTTTTCAAGAGGCAAAAAGTTATCTTCATTTTTCAGAAGAACGATACCTTCGCTTTCAATCTGAACGGCAATCTCTTTTGTTTCTGCAATGATTTCAGGGTCAATATCACCGCTTGTTGCAAAAGCAACATTACCGAACAGAAGCAAAAAAACAAGAACGAGTGAAATAATTTTCTGAATTCTATTTTTCATTGTGACACCCCTTTTTTATTTCTGTATTAATTATACATTTATTTTTTGTTCGTTTCAATAAAGAAAATACCAACTGTATGTTTAATAATATTCATTTTTTCTTTATAATGTATAAACAGCAAAATGAAGCTTGACAAAATATCTGTTAATGGTATATTGGAATAAAAAGGAAAAGGAGCAAAAAATGAAAAAACTGATTGCAATATTATTAAGTCTTGTAATGATTTTTGCTATGTTCAGCATCTGCGTATATGCAGAAAACGAAAAGCCGTTTTATCTTGTGCTTGGCGACTCGATAGCTTTCGGATCTGGTCTCACAAATTCCCGTGAAGCTTGCTACGGAAAAATCGTTGCCGACACCAACGGTTACGACTATGCCAATCATTCAATTCCCGGTCACACAACTACCAACCTGATAAACAGGCTCAACGAAGAAACTGTTATATCTGACCTGAAAAAAGCTGATATTATCAGCATTTCAATTGGTGGAAACGATTTCCTTATGAGCAATCTTATAGGACTTATGTTTGATTCAATCGTCCTGGACGATCACACCGAATATGATAAAATCGCAGAGGGATTCTATACCAATTTTTGCAAAATAGTTGAAATTATCAATTCACACAATGAAGACGCAGTTATTCTTATGCAAACACTTTATAATCCACAGTCAGGTTATCTGAGAGCCCCATATCAGGAAGGTGCAGACAGAATAAATGCCGCAATTGAACGCTACAATACCGAATATCCCGGTGAAATTATTATTGTTGATGTAGGGACAGCGCTTGGAGACGACATGAAAAATTATGCCGATGATGAAATTCATCCCAGCGCAACAGGCAATAAAATCATTGCAGAAACCATTCTTAAAAAGCTTCATGAGCTTGACCTCGGAAATAATTCCGTACCCGTTATCTCAGAAGAAGGAAAGGATATAGAAATTTCGGCAATATTTACTTCCGGTTTAAGAGTGGCAGGAGCAGTTTTTAACGCAATCTCGGTTATTTATAATTTCTTCGTCAGAATATTTGCATAACAGTGGAGAATGATTGAATGAGCGTATGTTTATTTTTAGCCTCAGACAACAAGCTCAAAACTTATTCGCCGCCTAAAGAATACCCGCTCGAAATCAATCTTGATAACGGTGAAATATACGATGGTGGAGCCGATGATAATTTTTTTCTTACAGAATTCAGCAATGGCGAAATCTGCACCGACAGAAAAAACGCTGTATGCCTTGAATGGAATTATACAAACGGTCGTGCTCTTCAGCTTATCAGGTATATAAAAGATGCTTTGAAACAAGCCGAATCGATTGAACTATGGAAAATCTGGAATGATTATTATTATGAGTACGATGAAAGCCCTGTTGTTCATAAAAAAACTGTTACTGCTTCCGAACTTTCCACCGAAGATATCAAATCCTTGATTTTGTCAGATATTTTTAATAAACCCGATAAATTGCATCCAAACAGACCTTCATTTTACTGTTTGATTGTAACACGATAAAGCAAACCCGTGTTGACGCTTAATTGCATCCGCACGGGTTAATTTTATATCATATTACCCACGGTGTATCCGTCATAAACTGCATTGGGGATTATTCCGCCGCCGTTTGAATCACCGATATTATAGATTTCTTTGACTTCATCTTTGAGTGAATCATAAAGACTTGTATCAGGCTTATTACCGATTGCGAGCACAACCGTATCTGCTTTGACAGAATTTGTCTTGCCGTCTTTGGATTTATAAACAACCTCTGTTGCGGTGATTTTTTCAACTCTTGATTCGGGAAGAAGTTTAATTCCATTGCCTTTGAGATGACCGAGAAGAATTGTCTGTGCCGTTTTGCCTGTGTTACCTGCAAAAGAATCTGTCATTTCAATTATGCAGACTTTTTTGCCCTGCTTTGCAAGAAACTCTGCAGTTTCGCATCCGATTGAGCCTCCGCCGATAACAACAACGTTTTTACCGCTTGATGCACCGTTCAAGATATCAACTGCATTGATTGTTCTTTCACCGCCCTCAACGGGAAGCTTGTTGTTGATAACACCGGTTGCGCAGACAACAGCATCAGGGTTAAGAGCGAGAACTTCTTCTTTAGTCATCTTTTTGCCGAGATGAACGTTGACACCGTGGAGTTCAAGCTGTCTTTCAAGATAAGGTTTCATAAGACCGAGATGCTGCTTGAAAGGAGGTTTGTAGGCAAGATTCATCTGACCGCCAACCTCGTTTGCGGCATCGTAAATATCAACTGTATGACCCCTCATTGCCGCAATTCTTGCCGCTTCGACACCTGCTACACCTGCACCGATAACAACAACCTTTTTCTTTGTTTCTGCAGGGATAATTCTATGGTCGTTATCACCCCTTGCAAGAACTGCATTACCCGAGCAGACAGCTCTTGCACCGTGCTGAAGCTGATGATCAATGCAATGGCCGCAACCGATACAAGGTCTTATTTCGTCTTCTCTGTCCTCATCAATAAGATTAACAAGATCAGGTTGAGCAAGAAGTCCGTGACCGATGAATATAAGATCGCATTGACCTGATTTGAGTGCCTTTTCGGATGCAACGGGATTTTGCGCACGGCCTCCGCCGATGAGAGTTATTTTCTTTCCGCCTGCAGTAAGTGCAAGTCCGATTTTCATAACAAGACAGAGTGCAACTGCCATACAATCCGAATATGCTGATTCAGGTTTCTGATTTTTACCCGCTTCGCCCGACCAGATACCCGCAAGCACCTCTATTGCGTCAACACCGGCTTTCTGCAATTCCTTGCAATAGTAAAGACCGTCAAGCATAGAAATACCGCCGTCTTTGCCCATTTCGATTACGGAAAGCTTTACGATTACTGCGAAATCCTCACCGCAAAGTTCACGGATTCTTTTGATTATGTTAAGGTGAAAACGGATTCTGTTTTCACGGCTTCCGCCATATTCATCAGTTCGGATATTTGCGGTTTTTGAAAGAAACTGCTGACCGAGATAATAGCCGACAGCGTGAATTTCGACACCGTCAAAACCTGCTTTTTGGGCTCTCAAAGCCGCCTGTGCATATTTTTCTTCAATTGCTTTGATTTCGTCGATTGTCAACTCTCTGGGTGTTTCGTTTGCAAGACCCATCATATATGAATAGGGCATTGCAACGGCACTCGGACCGACGGGCTGATCACCGATTATCTTTCTTCTTGCACCTCTTCCCGTATGAGAAATCTGCAAAAAAGCTTTTGAACCGCCTTCGTGGATAACATCAGCAAGTTGAGCCATACCGGGAATATATTTATCGTCATCAATGACAAGCATACCCTTTGTGTTGAGTCCCAGCGGAGAATCAACACAGGTAACCTCAACAATAATTGCACCCACTCCGCCTTTAGCTCTTTCAGCGTAGTGATTGAGAACGGCTTTATTGACAAATCCACCATCACTCTGACTCATTCCCATTGCAGCCATAACGGTCTTGTTGCGGAGTTCAACCTTTCCTATGTATCCTGGAGATAAAAGATTGGGATATTTTGCGTTCATATTAAAACCTCCGAGTGGTTATTCTGTATATAAAGAATTATAGTATACTTATTTTTTCTTTTCAATATTACAGCTAACAATTATACATTTCAGAAAAATATTGAATATTTTTAACTTTTCAATTAAATAAATGAATTAGTACCATTGTAACCCTTAACACCCACCAGAAATATAGCAAAGCTCAAATCTAATTTGCATCCTCCAGCATCCCGTATTTCGTTTTTACTCTGTCAAGTTTTTCGAGCAAAGGCTTGCCGAAAACAAACATCATTATTGCTGTGCAGATTCCCTGACTTACATTTACAGGGAATCCCGATGCAAGAGATGCCGTCAATGATGTAATGCTCGGTTCGGGCATAAGAATGAATATATGTGAGGTATCAAGAATAGGACCTATCCAGAAAATATTTGCGAGAAATCCGAAAACAGCCATAATCCACGGCTTTTCCGGAATTTTATTTTTGATAAAGATAAATCCCGCAAGCATTCCACCTGCACCGTAAGCCATCATCTGCCACGGCATATATGCACCCTGACCGTAGAAAAAGTTGCTTGCGAATGCGGTTATTGCACCGACGATAAATCCTGCTTCGGGTCCGAAAGCGATGCCCGTGAGCATAATAATCGCATACGCCGCCTTGAAATGGGGAATCGGAATTGCAACTCTGCCGATAACCGCAAGGGCAATCATAACCGAAAGAACAACAAGTTCTCTTGCCTGAGGTTTTCTTTTTTCAAACATCATAAAAAACGGAACGGCAAGCTCAATTATAATCAGAACACCCGTTATGTAGTAGCCTTTTCCCGGAAGTTTGTCTCCTGAAAATAAGGTCAACGGAATAAGTGCAAGGAACACGATGAGCATTGCAATGTTTGATTTTTTCATTGTGTTCCTCCCCTGTTTTGGCGATAAAGCTCAACAACATTTTCTGCCGTAACGGCATTTTTAAAAACGTGTTTGCTCATACGGTTTGCCACTGTTGTATAAAAACTGTTTGAACCGAAGAATTTCTGCGGTGTGTCTGTTGTAAGCACCTGACCGTCAAAGAACATACTCACTCTGTCGGAATATTTTGCACAGAATTCAACATCGTGCGAAACAATAAGAATTGTTATGCCTTGACTTTTGAGTTTGTTGAGAATATCAGCAAACGTTTCTTTAAAAAAGCTGTCCATTCCTTTTGTAGGTTCATCCAGAAGAAGGATTTTCGGCTCGGTGAGAAGAACTTTTGCAAGAGCAACTCTCTGCTGTTCACCACCCGATAAATCATAGGGATGATTTTGCATCAACTCTGTAATTTGACATATTTCAGCAATTTCGCTTATTCTGTTTTTATCCCTTGTCATTTCATAAAGTTCATCAATGACTTTGTTTTTTACAAACAGACTTTTCGGATCTTGGGGTAACATTGAAACGCAGTTTTTGAATAGTTCTCCCGACTTAAATTTACTGACGGGTTTGCCTAAAACTTTGATTTTACCTCTGTAAGGTTTACAGATTCCGCAAATCGCTTTTAAAGTTGTGGATTTACCTGCACCGTTACCGCCGACTATTGCAGAAATACTTCCCGACGGAATTTCAAGGCTGACACCTCTGAGAATATCAGGGGTGTCTTTTTCATATCTGAACCATAATTCTTTAAGTGATAATGCAGGTTTTTCAATTTTATCATCGATGTTTTCGTTAGGAATTTCTTTGAATTGAGGTTCAGTTTCAAATTCTTTATTGAGCCAACTTCTGCCTTCTCTGACAGTTAAAGGGCAGTCACCGTTACCGTTTGCATTATAGAAAACACGAACAGGTGTTGGCATAGCGGTGAACATGGGATTATTCTGTTCAAACAATAATTTTCCGATATTTCTCGGTGTATCATCGGCAATGATTTTGCCCGAATCCATAACAATTGCTCTGTCGGCATAAGGGAAATTATCTTCAAGACGGTGCTCTGTTATGATAACGGTTGTACCGAGTTCGGTGTTGATTTTTCGAACTGTATTGAGAAAATCCGACGCCGCAATTGGGTCAAGCTGACTCGTTGGTTCATCAAGAATAAGCACTTCGGGTTGCATCGCCATAATTGATGCAAGGTTGAGAAGCTGTTTCTGACCGCCCGAAAGAACGGTAACCTCTCTGTGAAACCAATCCTGAATGCCGAAGTAGCAAGCCATCTCGGCAACTCTTGAACGCATTGTTTTCTGGTCACATCCCAAACTTTCAAGACCGAAAGCAAGTTCGTGCCACACTTTATCTGTTACAATCTGGTCATCGGGATTCTGCATTACATAACCGATTTTTGCAGATTGAGTTCTGTTGTCAACATTTTTTAAAGCGATTCCGTTGAAATATATTTCACCCGTTCTGTTTCCGTGGGGAGTAAGAACCGTTTTCATATGTCGGAGAAGCGTTGTTTTGCCGCTTCCCGATTTTCCGCAGAGAACGATATATTCGCCTTTTTCTATTTTGAGTGACACATTATCGAGTGAATTTTTATCTTTTGAGGTCGGATACGAAAAACTCAGATTTTCGATTTTGAAATGTTCCATTGTGCAACCTCCTTGATGTTCAGTATTGTCGGAATCATAAGATATCCGAGATATGCGATGAAACCGATTATGCTAAAACCTTTTATCGGCGTGATGTTTCTTTCTGGCAGAAATTCAGCATGCATTCCACCGTTTGCAGCAAAAAAGATAACAATTCCTAGTAAAACAATCATAACAAAAGCTGAAATCCAATCCGTTGCGGTCATTCGGTAAATCATAAAGCTTGTCCGTTTTGATGTGCCATAGCCTCTTGAACGCATCGAATCACTTGTTGTTATGCTTCCTTCGAGTGCCCACGATGTAAGAACACCGATAACGGTCATTCCCGAATTGAGTTTATCTTTGAACGAGGATTTTTCCGCCGTACCTTTGCCAATTGAACTTCTGACACCCATAATCTGCTTTGATTTCTGAATGAGATTCGGTATCATACGGAACACCATAACGAGAAGCAGCGAGAGTGAGGGGGCGAGATTGCCAAAAAGACAAGTGAATTTATCACCCGTCAACACTTTTCCGTAGCATCCGAACCACAGAAGCATCAGCACGAAGGTTGCTGCAACAGCTACACCGTAAACCAGAGCTTCAAGGGTATACGGTCTGTCAAGATATGTAAACAGAACTGTTATGCCTCTTGTATTTACAATCGGGTTAAAAAGTGTGACGAACACAAAAAGCGGTATCATCAATAATATGTTTTTCATTCCTTTTCTGCCGTTAAGAAAAATATAATACGCTCCGCTTGCGAATATGCCCGCAAGAAGATAAACGGGGTGCTGCAAAAGAACACCGAAAGCGATTGCTCCGATGAAAAACAGCAGATTCACCGCAGGATGAAGTTTTGAGAATGCGTCTTGTTTCATTAATTCACCGTTACTTTTTCTTTGCCTCTTTCAGTCCGGCAGATTCCAATGCTCTTGGCCAAGGACCGAGAAAAGCTTTTATCCGTGACATTGTTGCCACATCAAAATCCGATTTTTTAGGCGGTCTTCCGAGTTCCTCGTTTTTTTGACGAAGAATTTCAACAGCCCATTTTTTCTTATTATCATTTATCATTTTTTCCACCAAACAAAAAACTCTTTCAACACAAATGGCTGAAAGAGTTCAAAAAAATCATATAGCTGATCTGACCCGAAATACGGGTACAAGTCGGCTGTTACTCTTCCATCCAAAAAGTATTAAACCAAGTTACGGCAGGTGTTCCGACTGATGTGACAAATCACAAACACGGTAATGGCGGTTGCTCGGGATTCGGACCCGATTTCCCTTTTAATCTACTCAGCAAAAGCCTTTCGAACCGTTCTTTGATTATATTATCATTTTAAATTATTGTCAAGGTCTTTACCCAAATCGCAGGTGTAATGCCATTCAATTCTATCACCGTCAATGAGTCCGTAACTTTGGCAACCAACCGACGGTGTCTCTCCGTTCACAAAATATATCCATCCTGAAGATTTGCCGAAATCCATTTCGAACAAGTTATTTATACCCTCGATATATCCCATATTTGCAGAAAAAAGAATACCGTTTTCTTTGCAAACTCCGGCAAAAACATCGTAAACCGTATCTCCGTTTTGAATTTCAATTTCGGTTTCTTCAAGAATAATTCCGTTTTTAGGTATATGGCTTTTCCCTTTATCTTTCACTGTATCACAATTTATACTTATTGTAACAGAACCGATTACATCCGTTTTATCTTTAGCCGATGTTCCGATAAAAAGCGAAAAAAGCGCAAAAGTTACAACGGCAACAATTATGGCAATTTTATGCTTTTTCCTTACAAAAAACATAACACATACCAATGCAGAAACAACACACACGAAAATTATTATAATTCGGAATGAATCGTTCTTTTCTTCAACTTTTTCTGTCTGTTCTGATTTATGCATGTCCGGTTCAGATGTTATTGCATCTGAAATTTCCAATGTATTCTCAACTAAACCCGTTGTTGCGGTTACTGAAGTTGGTTCGGTTAAGGTAATCTCTGCTGTAATTGCTTCTGTTACATTCTCTTCTGAAGTGATTTTATTTTCATCAAAAATATAAAACAGCTGTTTGTCGTTCTTCATATTTTCATAGGCAATTGAAGCACACATAACCTGTGCGGTTGCAGTTGAATTTGAAGTGCCTCCCTCTTTGTGACAAAAGCTTCCGTCTGCCAAAAGAAAACCGCTAATTCCGTCAAAAACCGTGTTGCCATTTTTTATAAATCTGTCATCATTACAAACATCAATCCCCAAAGACGAAAGTGCTATTATAACCTGCGCTGCACTTTCGGGGTTTTCAACTCCGTATGAAGAATATCTGCCATTTTTCAACTGACGGTCAGAAAGGAAATCAACAGCATCATCAATTGCAGATTTAACGGTAAGGTTATCATTATAATGAAAACTCAACGCCTGAACGGTCATTGCAGTTACATCAACATCTCCGTTTTCGCCAACAAGTGAAAAGCCACCGTCTTCAAGCTGTAAAGAAAGTAATTCATCAACAAGTTCATTTACAGAATAAGCATTGCACTTACAACCGTTGTTAAGCAAATGCAATCCGAAAACAAGACTCATTATTCCTTGTTCACCGATTGAATTGTTAATGATTTTGTTAATATACGGATTTGTTTTATCACCGATTGCGATATATGTGAGTGCATATTTGAGACGGGACGATGCGGAACCTACTTCATTTTCCGAAAGATATTTATTTAAAGCGGTTTTATAATTTGAAAAATCATATTTTCCGTGATTACTCAAAGAAATAATATACCATTCCGAGCCTGCTCCCGCATCACGGGTCAATTCACTGTTAATCCATTCCTGAACAGAATCCGCAGATGATTTGTGCAGATTATATTCAATTATTCCTTCAACATTTTGTTTGGAATCGCTACCGTATGCGACGGCAGGAATAAATCCTGCCATCGCAACAACAAGAGCAAAAGCAAAAACTTTCAGTCTGTAAAATATTCTCATAAATCAAGCAAAAATTGAATGGATAAAGTTGATAATTGCAGAGAAAAATGAGGTGATTGCAGAAAGAACGGACGCAAGAATTCCGCCATTAATCTGAGCTGTGCATACGGGAGGAACAAGAGTTTCCGATGCAGAAACCGCACTTATGATATGCTTACCTGCACCGCTTATCTGAATTGTTGCATTACCGTTTGCATCGGTTTTTATTCCTGTTTTTGTTCCGTCAACTGTTATTTCCGCATTGGCAACGGGAAGTGTTACGGGATTCCAGTTTGCATCATAACCTGCTCCGCTGAGGGTAAGCTCAATATTCGAATTTGCATCAGCGGTAACGGTATAGCTGCTAAAGAAACAATATTTATCCGAATAATTTTTGCTGTCGGAATATACAAATGCATTAAGATAGTCACCTGTTTTCACCGAATCTGCAAGGCTCCAGCAGGATTTGTTATTGATATAATATCCGAAATTTCCGCTTGTATCTCCCCAAAGCTTACCGAGTGAAAGACCGTAGTCTTTATGTGTATAATAGCTGTAGCCTTCTTTTGCTCCGCCCGGGAAAGCAATACTGTGCACAGCGTAAAGAGCATCATTGACGGTAAGAGCGTTATCGCCGTCAATATCGGTAACGGTAACTTCTTCTTGTGCAACAACGAGCTTACCTTTGTTTGCGATTGAAACATAAACGGTTGCGGAAGTATTATCCGCAAAAGAAGTTATGCTCATACATCCAAAAATTAAAAGAAAGGCAAGCATAACAGAGAACGATTTTTTCATTTTGAAAACTCCTTTGAATTAAATTTTATCAAAACAGCGGCCACTGATTCTGAACATAAAAAAATACCCTTTTAACCTGAAAGTTAAAAGAGTACAACAGACAAACAGCTCAACAACGGCAATAAAAAAAGCACACCCGATATACTGTTAAGCAGTTAATCGGTTGCACTCTTCTCACCAAAGTTGTGTTTAACCTGAAAAAGACGCGGCAGGTGTTCTGACTTTATAAAGCATAAACTCTGCTTCAAATACAGTAATGGCGGTTGTTCAGGATTCGAACCTGATTTCCCTTTTGATTTACTCAGCATACAACTTTTCAAACCGTATCTTATCAATTCATATTCATTTTTTGATTATTATAATCGTATTTGCCAATATTGTCAAGAAAAAATTTAACAGAACAAAAATGAACATCCGTACCAAAAGAGACACCATTGGGATTTGTTTTGGATTACGACTGCGGTTGGTTCGTCTTTTTGTCCCCTCACACCGCAAATCCATAAAAATATATCCCCAACAGCGTGAGATGCCATTGGGGATAATGTTTTGGTGCACCTGACACTTTCAAATCCGAACCTAATGCCGACTTTTCGAGGTCGGCAAAGGTTATGGTTTCAGTACCGTCTTTGAAGTTGAAGGTAATAACCATTCTGTCTTCAAATAGAAATACCGAGTTTACAAAGTTGTTTATTAAGGTTCTTCTGTGGTCAAGCTTCTTTGGATTGAGCTTACGGAACTTGTAGAACCAATATAAAATCTCCTCACGGGTAAGCTTTGGTCTTGACATTTCCTCTTTCATAATCCTGATTGAAAGCTCACTCTTTTCAGTTTCAAGCTCTTCCATTCGCTCTTTGGTAGTTGGGGTTATGATACCTTTCTCCATGGCAGTAATGAGATTGTTGATAGCTGTCAGAGTCTGTGCATATTGCTTTTGAAGTATCGGGAGAACTGTACTTTCTTTGTTAAAGGTTTCAAGTGCCTGGTCAGTTAAATATTCAATGGTTTCATCATTCATAATGAGTCTGCGGATACTGTCAACAACAATGTCCTCAATCCAAGCCTTTTTAACTGTTTTCTTGTCACAACCCTTATGATTTTTTACACTAACGCACTTGTAGTATCGGTGTACAAACTTTGTTCTGCTCGTACCGCTTTCGCCAACCATAAGGCACTGACACTTGCCGCAATAGAGCTTTGTTGTCAAAAGATATTCATCTTCCGCTTTGTGCTTTGCAGGGGCTTTCTTATTCTGCTTCATTTTTTCCTGTACCAATTCAAACAACTCCTTATCAACTATTGCGGGAATTCCTCCCGGTGTAATGACATCCTTAAATTTGTATTCACCGATATATTTTCGGTTGTGTAACATACGGGCAACAATGTCAACATCTAACTTGGTTTTCTTATGAGTTCGTACACCTTGGTAGTTGAGCATATTTGCAATGTGTTGCATAGACATACCCTCGGCATAGCTCTTGAATGCTAAAACCACCGCAGGTGCAGTAACCTCATCAATTAAATAATTCTGCTCTTTATCTACCTTGTAACCAATCGGCAAGGTGCCACCGTTGTATTTACACTTAAGAGCATTTTCCATCATACCTCTTGTAACCTTTTCTGCAAGCTCTACTGAGTAGTATTCAGCCATACCTTCAAGCAAGCTTTCAAGTAATATTCCTTCTGCACCCTGAGATATGGTTTCTGTAATAGACACAACCTTAACTCCGTTCTTTCGGAGCATATTTTTGTAATGAGCCGAGTCATATCTGTTACGGGCAAAACGGTCAAGCTTCCAGACGAGTATAACTTCAAAGTGTTTTGAAGCACTCTCCTTTATCATCTGCTAAAATCTAGGTCTGTTGTCTGTTTTAGCAGATAAGGCTCTGTCTATATAGGTATCAACGATTTGGATACCGTTCTTTTCGGCATAGGCTTTACATTCACGGAGCTGACCGTCAATACTTTCTTCCTTCTGATTATCGGAAGAGTATCTTGCGTAGATAACGCCTATCATATATTTTTACCTCCTTTTATTTACTGTAAATATTGTAATTTATATACTTGTTTTTGTTAAATGTGCGGATGCGACTTTTATATCGCACCCGCTGTTTTTATACGATTTCTTTTAACTTTTCCCAATCCTTGTCCCATTCCTCGAACTCTTTTCTGCCACTTTCACTTTCAAAGAAGGATACAATATCAGGGAGAAAACATCTGACAAGAGATTCAGCGGCACCCTCTGAAATGAGAACACCGCTGAGATTATCGGAATTAACCTCGCTTTCATTAAAATTTATCTTAACATCATTCATAGGCTACCTCCTTATCTCGCATCCCTGTTTCGCTGTCGCTGAAGGTATCTGTAATAGTGCTCACAGGCTTTCATAACAAAGTTTTCAAGGTCACTTTCTTTAATTTTAGGAGCAACCTTCTGTAAGCGTTCAACGGAGAATTTTACTGTCTGCTTTTGATTTGCCTTTTCCTCTGCCAATATTTCACCAATATGCTCAGGTGTTAATCCTTCTTCTCTGCTGATTGCACGAAGCCTTTGAGCCTGAGATAAATTCGGAGTAGCATCACAGACACGGATTTCTTCAACCAAATCCGCCTGTTCCACCTCGTTTAAATATGAAAGCTCTACCGCAGGGGTAAAGGCTATTCGTTCTTCATCAACAAGATCAAGGATTTCAGGGATAAGATTTGTTAGACGGATATATCTCTGTACCTGTCTGCCGCTTTCATTTTCTGAAATGAGGTCGGCACTCTCCAACTTCCCGACAACTTGTCGGGAAGTTAAGTCTGTTCTTTCACCCTGCCTCTTAATTGCTTCAAGCTTAAGCTTGTAAGCAAACGCCTTTTCCGATGGAAGAATATGCTCTCTGTGAAGATTGCTGTCAACGAGCATAATCGCCGCTTCATCTCTGCTCACGGCATAAATTAAAGCAGGTACTGTTTCCAGCCTGCTTTCACTGATGCTCTCAGTCTTCTGTGACCTGAGATTATTTCATATTCGTCCTCTGTGTTTTCAAGAGGTCTTACAACAATGGGTGAAATGACACCTTTCTGCTGTATGCTTTCAATGAGAGTGTTCATCTCTTCATTGTCAAGAACTTTATACGGATGTCTCTCAAAGGGATGAATTTTTTCTACCGGGATATTTACCGGTGCTTTTAATTTTTTGTTAGCCATATTATCGGCTCCTTTCATTTTTATTCTTAATATTTTGATTATTACGGGTTTTGCGCCGTTCTTCAATTTGCCGCTGTCTTTCTTCCTGCTGTTTAACAAAGCGGCCATATTCTTCCTACCTTGCTATTTCAGCCTTGGTGAGATAATGAGGTGGCGGCTCACCTATGAGCTTTGAAACAGTATCAACGCTTCGGTTAAAATCATATTCGCCAATACCATAATCTGTTTCAACGGTCTGCCTTGCCTCTTTCTCTTTTTCGGGGCGGATTTTCATTCTCTCGGCTTTCAGCTCTTCTGCATCTGCTTTATCAGCCTGTTTTTCGGTTTCTTGGTACTGAGTAAGTGTCTTTTGAATTTCTGCTTCCATTCTCTTTTCTTCGGCTTCAAGCTTCGGAATTTCAAACCTACGCATTTTCTCAAAGTAAGACTTTGCGTTAACAATATCCTGTTCGGCTTCGCACTCATTTTGTGAAAGAATATTCTGCATTTTGAATTTCAGCTCTTTAAGCTCAAATTCATAGTGACCAACCTCACATTTTGCCGAGTTGTACTTCTGCTTCATAACTTTGGGAGTAAGCTTCAGCTTCTTCTTTGCCTCTTTGAGCTTTTCTTCGGTCATCTTAATATCTTCCTGTAGCTTATGGAAGTACACATAAAACTCATCAGCATCACGGACTTCATTCATTGCCTGATGCTTCATTTTGTTAATGCTCTTTCTTTCACATTCAAGGATTATCATACCGACACGGATACCTTCAAGAGCATCTGCAAGTGCGGGTATGAGCAGCTTTGCTGCAGTGATTACA
>JAFYUD010000091.1 GCA_017549665.1 Clostridia bacterium
CAATTTCTGTCATGCGGCGTGTTGGTCCTGTGCGACGGAGCGCTGTGAACCATGTCAGGCGGGGAACCGAGCAGCATTAAGCGGTCTGCCCGTGCGATACAGTTCGCCTGCACGCCGTGTGACCGAGGTTGAACTCTTTTTTTATCATAACGGGAGTTTTTGAAATGTACAGAGTTTTATACAGAAAATGGAGACCAAAAACTTTTTCTGATGTTTCAGGACAACCTCATATTACGGAAACTCTGATGAATGAAGTCAGAGATTCAAGATTAGCTCATGCCTACCTTTTTACAGGATCACGAGGCACGGGCAAAACTTCATGCGCAAAAATACTTTCTAAAGCTATAAACTGCATCAATCCCGTCAACGGTAACCCTTGTAACGAGTGTGAAATCTGTAAAGGAATTGACAACGGATCTATTCTCGATGTTGTTGAAATCGACGCAGCAAGTAACCGTGGTATTGATGATATCCGTGCTCTGCGTGAAGAATCTGCTTTCACACCTGCACAGGCTAAATACAGAGTTTATATCATTGACGAAGTTCATATGCTTACTATTGAGGCTTTCAATGCACTTCTCAAGACACTTGAAGAGCCTCCTTCACATATCGTTTTTATTCTCGCAACAACAGAAGTACAGAAGCTTCCTTCTACAATTCTCTCAAGATGTCAGCGATTTGATTTCAGAAGAATTTCTGTAGATGCGATTGTATCCCGACTTAAATATGTCTGTGAAAATGAAAATGTTCATATAGACGATGAAGCGGCTGTGCTTATTGCACGTATTGCTGACGGCGGTATGCGTGATGCTCTTTCTATTCTTGACAGATGTCTCAGTATTTCTGAGAATATAAATGTAAGTGTTGTTTCAGATGCGGCAGGAATCATGAGCAAATCTCATCTTTTCGAGCTTTCCTCTGCTTTCAAAGATAAAGACACATCAAAGGCTCTGAGTATAATCGACGAGCTTCATAATTCCTCATGCGATACAGAAAGACTCTGCACTGAGCTTACAAATCATTTCAGAAGTCTTCTTGTTATAAAGTCCGTAAAAAAGCCTGAAGATATACTTGTATGCACAAACGAAGAACTCGCTGAGCTCAGAGAAATGGCTGCAAGATTTTCAGTTGAAGAAATACTGATGATAATGAATATATTATCTTCCGCTATAGCTTCAATTAAGGTCACTCAGAACAGAAGAATTGAAACAGAAATGGCAGTAATTAAAATCTGTTCACCTGAATCATCATCTGACATCACTTCCCTTTTTGCAAGAATCGCAGAACTTGAAAAAAAGGTCGAAGATTTATCGAAAGGTGTAACAATAGTAAAGACGGTCGAAGCACCGGTTATAACAATTAAAGACGAAGCTCCCGAAGAGCCTGAAAAAAAAGCTGTTGACCTGAGCACCCTTCAATTTGATGATGACAGTGATGAATATCCTGATGAGCCGGATATGTTTGATATTCCGCCGGCAGACGAACCATCATACTTCCCTGCTGAACCGGATTTCAATCAGCCGATATTTGATGAAGCACCGTCATTTGACCCGGAGCCTGTAAATACAGCCCCTGTATTCGATGACGAACCTGCAGCTTCTGCACCTGTTTTTGATCCCGAACCTGTTGCGGACAATTCAGTTCCCACATTCGATCCCGAACCTGTTGCAGGTAATGTTCAATTTTCCCAGAAGACATGGATGAATTGTATTATTGAAGCAGAACGGATCTGTCAGCCGATTATCGGTCATCTGCTCGGCACAAAGGCAGAAGCAAGCGGCACAAACCTTATTATAACAAATTATAATGCTGTACTTCCTATGATTTTCCCGATTGTAAAGGATAAATTGACGGAAGCAGTAGGAACTATAACAGGACAGAACATGTCCATAAGATTAGGATAGGAGAATTACTATGAAGGCAAGAATACCTAACGCAAACCAGGGCGGCAATATGATGCAGAGAATTCAGAAAATGCAGGAAGAGATGGCAAAGACTCAGACTGCTGTTGAAGAATCAGAGTTCACTGCTTGTGCAGGCGGCGGCGCTGTAGAAGTTACAGTAAGCGGCAAGCACGAAGTAAAATCAATCAAGATGAATCCTGAAGTTGTAGATCCCGATGATATCGATATGCTCGAAGACCTTCTTCTCGCAGCTATCAATGAAGCTATGAGAAAAGCTGACGAAACTATGGAATCTGAAATGGGCAAGCTTACAGGCGGACTTAATATTCCCGGCATGGGCGGATTATTCTGATATGCAGTATAATGCTGTTCCTTTACAGAAACTTATAGAACAATTTGAACGCATGCCCGGCATCGGAAGAAAGACTGCCCAGCGTATTGCATTTTATATTCTCGGACTTCCCCAAAAAGAAGCAAAAGGTATTGCTGATGCAATAACAAACGCATGCGAAAAAATACACAAATGTGCTCTTTGCTGTAATCTGACAGAGGAAGAGCTTTGTCCTGTTTGTAAAAACGATAAGCGAGATCACAGTGTGATCTGCGTTGTCGAAGATTCACAGAGTCTTATTGCAATCGAAAAGACTAAGGAATTTTCAGGAGTTTATCATGTTTTACACGGTGCTATTTCCCCTCTCGACGGAATCGGTCCCGAACAGCTCACAGTCAAAGAACTTATCAGCAGACTCGGAAGCGATGAGATAAAAGAAATCATTATCGCTACAGACTCTGATATCGAAGGTGAAGCTACAGCCATGTACCTTTCAAAGCTGATAAGTCCGTTTGATATCAATATTTCCAGAATTGCATTCGGTCTCCCCGTAGGAACCGATATCCAATATGCAGACGAAATTACTCTGTCAAGAGCCATTGAAGGCAGAAGAAAGATGTAAACGGAGGACTTTTTATGGATAAGAAATTTGCAATCACCTATGACATAGGCACAACAGGTGTAAAAACCTGTGTTTTTGAGATTTCTGACACAATCAAATTACTTGGCGGCTCATCAGAAGGATACAAGCTTTATGTATTTCCTGATGGCGGTGCAGAACAGAATCCTGACGAGTGGTGGACAGCAATGTGTAACACCACACAGTCAGCACTGAGCAAATCAGGTATTACACCCGATCAGCTCAGCGGTATCTCATTCTGCTCGCAGATGCAGGGTGTCGTTCTTGTAGATAAAGACGGTAATCACGTCAGAAACGCAATGAGCTACATGGATCAGCGTGCACGTGAAGAGTTAAAGAAAGGTATTGCACACGGTCCTCAGATTGCAGGTGCAAACATTCCCAAGCTTCTTAAATCTCTTCAGATTACAGGTGCAGTTGCAGCATCAGTAAAGGATCCTGTATGGAAATACAAGTGGGTCGAAGCTCATGAAGCAGAGAATTTCAAAAAAGTCCATAAATGGCTTGATGTAAAAGAATATCTTATCTGCAGAATGACAGGCAATTTCTGCATGACTCCTGACTCAGCATTTGCAACTATGCTTTATGACATCAGAAAAGGTAAGGAATGCTGGAGCAAAGAAATGACAAGCATGCTTGGCGTAAATCATGACCACATGCCTGAAATCAAGCCCTGTACAGCAAAGATCGGTGATCTCACAGAAAAAGCAGCTGCAGAGCTTCATCTTGTACCCGGAATCGCAGTTTTCGGCGGCGGCGGAGATGCTTCTCTCATCGGTGTTGGCGCAGGTTCTGTTGAAATGGGTGACACTCATGTTTATTCAGGTACTTCAGGTTGGGTTTCTACCGTAGTTGATAAGAGCATTGTTGATGCTTCAGCAATGATCGCAGCTATCGTTGGTGCAGATCCCGGAAAATATAATTACTTCGCTGAGCTTGAAACAGCAGGTAAATGTCTCGAATGGGCAAAGGATCACCTTTGTCTTGATGAAGTCGGTGTTTATCTCAATACTGAAAAGATCACAGATACATATGAAGCTAAATACACAAGCCTCTATGATTATATGTCTGAAGTTATCGATAATGTACCCGCAGGTGCCAACGGTGTGATTTTCACTCCCTGGCTTCATGGCAACAGATGTCCGTTTGAAGATCCCAATGCAAGAGGCATGTTCTTCAATCTCAGCCTTGATTCAGGTAAATCTGAAATGCTCAGAGCTGTAATTGAAGGCGTATGCTTCCACCTTCGTTGGTTTATTGACGTTCAGGAGAAGAAGGTCCGTACTTCACAGAGAATCAGATTTGTCGGCGGCGGAGCGCTCTCTCCCGTTACATGTCAGATCCTTGCTGATATAACAGGTAAAACTGTTGAAACAGTTGACAGTCCGCAGAATGTCGGTGCTGTCGGTGCTGCAGTTATAGTAGCATGCGGTCTCGGCATGATCAATAAGGTAAGCGAAGCAAAGAAGCTTATCCCTGTTATAAAAACATATCATCCTAATACTTCTAATAAATCGGTTTACGACAAACAGTTTGAAGTTTTCAAAAACTTATACAAAGCAAACAAGAATAATTTTGCTGCACTCAACGGCTGATTATTCTGAAAGGACACAAACAAATGATAGAATTAAACTCATTATTTACTACACTTTATGCTAATCTGGAATCAACAATGTCCAAGCTCGGATTCAGTGTTGAAAAGCCTGAAAATTATGAAAAAGGCACCGCACCTGTCTTCACAAGAGATAATGCTACTTATATTGCATACAGTGGCGAAAAAGGCAAAGTAAGAATTCTCTTCAATGATAACAAAATAAGACTTCTTGTTGCAGATAAAGATGCAAAAAGTGAAGATGACAGTGAATATTCACTTCTTGCAAGCTTCCTTGTTGTTCTTGAAGAATATGATGCAAGAGATTTAAAGTCAACTGTCAATGAAATCATTGAAAATATTGAAGAAGCTTATTCTCAGAAACAGATAGCAAAAAGAAAGCAGAATATCAAGGCACAGGCAACAGTAAGCCGTGCTGCAGTAAAGAGTGGTGCACTCGTTTACGATGCCGCCACACTTGCAATCAGACTTGCTGAAATTTATCCTGAAATAAAAGAAGAATACAAAGAGCATCTTTGCACTTATGATGAATTCCTTTGCGAAGACTTCTTCACAAAGCATGTAAATCCCCTTGTTCACGCAACAATCAGAGAAAATAACCCTCAGAAAATGAAAAAGCTGTTCGGTATTCTCAATGAAATCTATGACGACGGTTCTAACGAGGTTCAGGACGTCATTATCGTAACAATCCTTGGTTCATGCAACTATCAGGGAGATATGATGAAGAATGTTCTCGGTTATGTCAATGATTCCATTCTCGAACCCTTTGTCAGAGTAAACAAGATTCTCAAATCAAGCAAATCTGCAAGACTCAGACTTGAAAATCCCCCCAAATATAAACCCAAAAAGAGTAAAAAGAAGAAGCCCGGAACAAGCATTCTTCAGAAATGATCATAAGCCATCCTTATAAAGGATGGCTATTTTTTCTTTTCACCCTATTGAAATATCAAAAATCATTTGGTATAATGAAATTGTAATAATAACGAAAGGAGTAACAATATGAACAATTATGTTATTACCATAGCCAGAACTTGCGGTAGCGGCGGTAGCTATATTGGTGAAGAACTCAGCAAAAAGCTCGGAATTAAACTTTATGAACAGGATATATTACAGCTTGCATCGGAAGAAAGCGGCATAAGTCTTAATCTTTTTGCTCGAACAGATGAAGAATTAAAGATGAATCCCCTGTTCAGATTTTCGAAATACATATACAGTGGTGAACTTATTCCCCCCTCAAGCAGTGAATTCACTTCTGAAGAAAACAGATTCAATTATCAGGCAAAAGTTCTTAAAGAGCTTGCTGCAAAGGAAAATTATATAGTTATCGGCAGATGTGCAGATTTTGTGCTTAAGGATGTAACAAAAACAATCAGAGTGTTTGTATATGCAAATAAGGATGATCGTATACGCACTGAATCTGAAAGACTCTCTCTCAGCATGAAAGAAGCAGAATCACGAGTCGAAAAAGTCGACAAGAAACGTGCTGATCACTATAAATATTTCACAGGCAAAGACAGAAACAATATGAACAATTATGATATCTGTATCAACACATCATATCTTGATTATGACAAGTGCGCAGATCTTATAATTGATTATATGAAGCTCAACAATATTATATAATATAACAAATCAATAGCTGTACAGTCAGACTGTACAGCTCAATTTTTTATTTGATTACAACCTTGATAAAGATTTTTTTACCTTTTTTAACTACAACATAGCCTTTATCAAAAGCATCCTTTGAAATTACGGCAACGGGAGAATCAGGCTTAACATCATCAACAGAAACGCCGCCCTGTTCAATAAGACGTCTGCCTTCACCCTTTGACTTCGCAATTCCTGCCTTTACAAGGACTTCATTAACAGCAATAGCGCCATCAGTAAAATCATCTTCAGAAAGCTCAAATGTAGGCATAGTATCAACATTTGTTTTTGCACCAAAGAGTGATTTTGCAGTCTCCTGAGCCTTTGCTGCTTCTTCTTCACCATGAACAAGCTTTGTAAGCTCGTAAGCAAGGATTTCCTTTGCTTTGTTAAGCTCACTACCCTCCCATGAATCCATCTTGTTTATTTCTTCAAGAGGAAGAAATGTAAGCATTCTGATACATTTGAGAACGTCACCGTCATCAACATTTCTCCAGTACTGATAAAATTCGTAAGGAGAAGTCTTATTGGGATCAAGCCACACTGCACCCTTTGCTGTTTTACCCATCTTCTTACCTTCTGAGTTAAGAAGAAGAGTGATAGTCATAGCAAATGCGTCTTTACCAAGCTTCTTGCGGATAAGTTCTGTACCGCCAAGCATGTTTGACCACTGATCATCACCGCCGAACTGCATATTACAGCCGTAATTCTGGTAAAGATGATAGAAGTCATAGCTCTGCATGATCATATAGTTGAATTCGAGGAATGAAAGTCCCTTTTCCATTCTCTGTTTATAGCATTCAGCTCTGAGCATATTATTAACTGAGAAGCATGCACCTACTTCACGAAGTACTTCAACATAATTAAGGTCGAGAAGCCAGTCAGCATTGTTAACCATCTGTGCCTTACCTTCACCGAATTCAATAAATCGTTCCATCTGAGCCTTGAAGCAATCACAGTTATGCTGAATAGTTTCCTTTGTCATAACCTGACGCATATCTGTACGGCCGGAGGGGTCACCGATCATAGCGGTGCCGCCACCGATAAGAGCAATGGGCTTATTACCTGACATCTGAAGTCTCTTCATAAGGCAAAGAGCCATGAAGTGACCTACATGAAGGCTGTCTGCCGTAGGATCAAAACCGATATAAAATACTGCTTTACCGTTATTGATAAGCTCCTTAATTTCTTCTTCGTCTGTAACCTGTGCAATAAGTCCTCTTGCAACAAGTTCTTCGTAAACTGTCATTTTATGTATCCTCCAAAATTATTTATACAATTTCATTATTTCAGCTGCTGCAGTTATATCTGCATAGAAGTCACTTGTATCTGCTTCGATGGAAACTCGCTCACAGCCTACATATTTAAGGGCATCAAAAAAGCCCTTATAATCATATTCATCCGCATTCTTCATATAACAACGCTTTTTATCAGAATCTGAAGGTATGGGATTTGAGATATGAGCATGTCTGAAAATACCCTTCAGTTCTCTCATATCATCATATGTGTCACCTTCCACATGCATGTGATAAATATCTCCGAGAGTACCGACATTACTGCAATCAATAGCCGCAGCAAGCATAGCACCCTCTTTGATTGTGTTTATAATATTTGATTCAGCCTTGCACAACGGCTCAAATACAAAGTCAATACCGTATTTTTCAGCCAAGGGAGCAATATAATTTTTTACTATATTAATTATATCACGGCATGCTTTATCATAAGAATATCCTTGAGGAATATTTCTTGCACCGCCCGAGCCTAAAACAACAACTTTTATTCCCAATTCAGCGGCACGAGTAAAGCCTTTTTCAAGATATTGCACAATTTCTTCGTAATTAATATCTTCACCTGTAATTTTAAGCTCTCCGGGGAAGAAACAGTTTGCCGCTTCACATTTAAGAGAATATTTTGCAAGCTCTTTTTTAAACTCTTCATATTCATCATCTGAACAACAAGCAATCCATCTGAAATTACCTTCAATATAATCAAAA